>JAYSWT010000056.1:0-2066 GCA_043717905.1 bacterium
TTGTGGTGACCTCCCCTACGGCCTCACCCCTCCCCCCTTTCTTTCAGACCCAGGAGAACCATCAACGAGGACGACATTCTGTGACACATGTCACGATAACCCACACAACTGCTACGATGAGCGAAAAGGTGACCCCTGAAGGCAACAAAGGCAACAGACCGGACAACAATTTCCCCATCTACTACAAAGATTTTATGAGTTTACAAAGCAAGCTTCCGTCAGACAAACGTCCATTGAAATCACCACCAGTTCTCTAATCATGTTTCCCAGCAACAAGTTTGATCTCGATTTTCTCACCTCCAAAGTTTCCCCGCGTCTCAATGATATAAAAAACAGAGGGTGAAACAGACCGCAACAATACCACAGTTTACGGATCGAATGGACACAAAAAATATATATTTTTACCAGGATTCGATTCACGGGAGATACACAAACAGGGCAGAGTCTTATCTGCCTTCGGAGGGGCATGTCGCGCTTTGGCCGCTCCTTTTTCTGTCGCTCCGTGCCGGTGCCCCGTCAGGTCTGGTTAAACGTGACCTGGTACACGAGGCCTATGACACATTTGATGATATCGATTTCAACATGGATCTCAGCCAGCGCATGATCAGGACCTTCTTGCTGGAGCCGATCAGCAATTTGTTTTCTCTGTCATCGCTGAACATCGACCTGCGCAACCATCAGAGTCAGGTGTCGCTGATGGACGTCAACACCTTCTTTGCTTCGTGAGTGTTCGGTCGTGATGTGGGGAGGGAAAAGCAAGTACCAGTGGTGATCGCGGATCCGACTGCCTTTTTCTCTCATCGACGAGCAAAAGAAGAAAAGTGCTCAACGGGCCTTGGATATGAACGATTACGACCCGACTCTGGTCGTCAGTTTCTTGTTCGGCTCTGAAATGAGTGGCCTCAGTCCAGCAGAGTCGATTTCCGTGGCCATGGTTCTTCATCGGTCGAGAAAAACGTGATCTTTCGCAACTCGACGTACATTTGGAAGATCTCTAATTTCAATGATTTGAAGACCGACGCGGAGAATTCTGGATGTGCATCGATAACGAGCGACCCATTCTATACGAGCGAGTTTGGCTACAAAATGTGTCTACGTATTTATCCCGCTGGTGATGGTGTCAGTCGTGGCTGTTACCTGTCTGTGTTTTTCGCTATTATGAAAGGCGATTACGATTTGCTCTTGTCGTGGCCTTTCAAACAGAAGGTGACGCTCTCTCTTCTCGACCAAGACAACAATGGTGGCAAGAACCACACGGACACGTTCAAGCCGGACGCACGCTTTGCCTGTTATCTGAAACCTGTCGAAGATTGTAATGTCGCATCCGGCTCACCCAAGTTCATCACTCTGACGAGTCTGCTGACCTCCACGTACTACAGGAATGACGCCATCAAGGAGCAGATAAAACACTCCTTCCATACCAATCTTTTCAATTTGCAGAATTCATTTCTTTGCTATAAATGAATTAAATTGATTAAATAAAAAAATCAATTTAAACAGACCTTTACTCACTACCATTGGAGGAGGCCATGGATCCATAGAATAAACAATTCCTATAAAAGGAATAAGCTAAGACATTTTGATCCCCACAAACTTCTTAAATAAAAAATGATGTATGGTCTTGAATTCAATAGAGATTTAAACATGAGGTTGTCCGGCAGTCCTGATGATAGTGATACTAAGTTTGAAACTAAATCTCATCGTAATCGAGAATCTTCTCGCCGCGTGCAGTCTCAAAAAAGTGAGCGTGACAAATGTTATTATATTTTCACCATCGACACCGAGTCTCCTGATGTCATTTTTGAACTGCATCGAGTATACATAGAAGTTAAACCTTCAACGGGTTTTTTGTAAGTTATGTTTGACAAAACGGCAACAAAACCGTGTTTCGAAAGAACCTTCTCAATATCTACAATCTTGATAAAATCTATAAATAGTTTTCTCTGCATATATTGTTAAAACCTAATTATACAGGTTCTCCACATAAGTTTCTGCCGAATTAGTGAAATAAATTAAATGTCCACAACATAATAAGCTTTATTGATCATCTGTGTCTCTCAGGTGCT
>JAYSWT010000057.1:0-13301 GCA_043717905.1 bacterium
TGCCGAAAGGAGTTTTGTGCGTTCCCTAAGAACAACTTTGATATTTCTTATTCACTGAGCTACTATCATTGGCGCCGAAGCGAGACAACGGGGATGATACATACCAATGTTGGCGTCCCTTTTTGGAAGATGCTCGTGTTGTGAATTTATTCAAGTATCGCCTTGATACGTCTTATCCCTTGTGCAACAGCCTCCTCTTTTTGAATGTGGAATCTCGAGAGTGCCCCAGTATGAGAGACATGTGGTCCACCGCAGAATTCGATGGAAAATCGCTTTTCAAATTGAGGGTTCAGTGCTGTTGCCTCTTTTGGGCCAACTGAATAGACTGAGACACGATCGGGATATTTTGCCCCAAACTCATGCTCTGCGCCGAGTTTCTCTGCGTCTGCTAGACTCATTTCAGTGCGAAGCACTGGGAGGTCCTCATTAATTTTCTCATTCACGATGCGTTCAACCTCCTTTTTCTGCTCATCGGTCATTTTTTGCGGATAGGCAAAGTCGATGCGAAGACGCTCGCTCGTAATGTTACTTCCTCGTTGGTGTACATCGTCACCAAGTACGAGCTGCAGAGCACGGAGGAGCAAGTGGTGCGCAGTATGCAATCGAACAGTTTCTTCTGAATGGTCAGCCAGCCCCCCTTTAAATTTCTGCTCTGAACCTGCGCGCGAAAGGTCTTGGTGCTTCTTCATCTCTGTTTTGTACCCTTCTTCATCAACATGAACTCCTTTTTCTTTTGCTAGCTCGACGGTAATCTCAAAAGGAAAACCGAAACTTTGGTAAAGCTTTGACGCGTCGGCACCAGAAATATTCCCGCTCGCCGCAAACTTTTCAAATTCCTTCATTCCATGTTCGAGTGTTTTTCTGAATTTCTCTTCTTCATCAGAAATCTCCTTTTTAATCAGCGGAAGTTTTGTGGCAACATTCTCATAGACACCCTTATAGTTCTCGGCTACTTGCTCAATTAGTTCGGAAAATCCTGCCCGAAGCCCGAGCACATCTGCATAGCGTATAGCGCGGCGCAGTAAGCGGCGGAGAATGTATCCCTGGTCAGTGTTTGAAGGGGTCACACCATCCGCGATGAGCATGACAGAAGTTCGTATGTGATCGGCAACGATGCGAGCGGGGCGCTCGTCGTAACTCCTCGATGTGTCAGCAATAAGCTTCATCATTGCTGAAAACATGTCAGTCGCAAAAATATTGTCTTTGCCTTGCGCAACCATGGTAACCCGCTCAAGCCCAGAACCAGTGTCGACATTTTGCATTTTGAGTTTTCCAGTAACCTTGCCCCCTTCCTTGAGGTACTCCATGAACACATCGTTCCATATCTCAACAACCTGCTGTTTGTCGTCAGCTGCTATGTACTCCTCTTTCGTCATCCCTTTGTTGAGCTTGCCCGTGACGTCATAAAACATCTCAGTATCTGGCCCGCACGGTCCGTTATCACCGGCGCTCCACCAGTTGGGCTCTTTTCCGCTCGGTGTAGTGGTCATGTAGTAGATGCGCTCGCCTGCAATCTTTGCGTCATCAAAAATTTTCTTCCATATTGCATAGGCTTCATCGTCTTTGGGTGCATCGTGATTTCCTCCAAACACCGTTACATAGAGGCGAGTAGGGTCAAGTCCAAGCCCATCACGTTTTGAGGTAAGAAACTCATAGCTCCAATTAATCGCATCTTGCTTAAAATAATCTCCGAGTGACCAGTTTCCCAACATTTCAAAAAATGTGTCATGAGTGTTATCCCCCACTTCTTCGATGTCCTGAGTGCGGACACATTTTTGTGAGTCTACAAGTCGGTTGCCTTCGGGGTGAGGAGTGCCCAAGAGATAAGGGACAAGTGGCTGCATCCCTGCAGTATTAAATAGCACCGTGGGGTCATTCTGCGGCACAAGAGAGGCGCTCGGGATGACGGCATGACCTCTGTTTTTAAAAAATCTTAGAAATCGCGCACGAATTTCAGTGGATGTAAGCATGATTTTTGCATTATAGCGGGGAGTGGCGTGGCCCGCAATTCTTGGTTACTCTCTGACAATTTCCTCATCATCACCATCCAATCTAATTACTGTTGATGCTTTTCCGGAGAGTTCGCCACCATCGAGAAAAAAATCCGCATTATCGCCGAAATAACGTCGTGCATCAGCGACTGTTACTGCTGGCGGTTTTCCTTCTATGTTTGCACTTGGGGCAACCAAGGGACCAGTTATCTGTAGTATTTCAATAAGATCGTCGTCATCTGGTAAGCGAAATGCAATCGAGTCAGTACCCCGAGAAAGGTACTCAAATTCTTCATCAATAGTTGGAAGAATGATGCTATATGGTCCAGGCCAGTAGTTTCCCAGAGTTCGTTCAAGTTCTTCAGAGACTATCACTCCAAAACGTTCGATGTCTTCGATGCTCGCAATAAGCACAATCATTGGCTTTTTAGGGTCACGTTGCTTCAAGTCATAAATTCGTTCAACTGCTTCACTCGAAAATGCACTTCCAGCTAGTGCATAGAGCGTATCAGTTGGGAGAACCCCTACTCCTCCTGTGGCAAGAATCTCAATTACTTCTTCTTTGTCCATGGCACTAATTCGGAGTTATGGTAGAGCCCACTTCGTCATCCAATGCGTTTGTAATATCAGGAATTCCAACAACCTTAATTGTTAGTCCGTGTTCTCTGGCGAGCGCTATTGCGGACTGGTCTGCTACCTTGAGATTTTTGTTGAGTACTTCTCCAGCAGAAATTGATCGAATCTTGGTTGCTTTTTTATCTTTGTGTGGGTCAGCCGTATATAATCCATCAATACCATTTTTGGCCATTATGAGAATGTCTGCTTTCATTTCCAGTGCGCGCTGGACTGCTGTCGAGTCTGTGGTAAAAAATGGAGCGCCAAGTCCTGCAGCAAAAATAACTATTCTCCCCTTTTCAAGATGGCGAAGTACGCGTTTGGGGGCATAGAGTTCGCAAATTTGTAGCATCGTGAGCGCAGAAGAAACACGCGTTTCCATACCCTTCATTTCAAAATAATCCCTCAGGACGAGCGCATTTTGTACTGTTGCAAGCATTCCAATGTAATCTCCTGTTGCTCTGTCGATTTTGAGCTTTTCTGTAAGTTCAAGTCCGCGAAATAAATTGCCACCACCAACCACAAGAGCAACTTGATGTCCTGCAAGTTGCAGTGTTTTAATTTTCCCAGCTACAGTTTCGAGTGTCCGTTCGTCATACTGTTGTCCTTCTTCTGGAATTTCACCTCGAAGACTCTCTCCTGAAAGTTTAATTATGATTCTCATTTGGAGATTATAGCATAGTTAGTAGAGGGAAAATCCCGTGCGTTCCATCATGCGATAGAGAGATGACTTCCAAAATGTATCGTCCTTGTTCACTTGGTAGTCTACGGTGTAAGCCCCTCCGCTATTGTTCCAAATTTTTTCGAAATAATTTTGCGCATCTTTGTGGGCAGTAAAGTCAGCGGTAGCATCTACAAACAGTACGCTTTCAATATTATATCCCTGTGTATCACGGCGCGTGAGGTCTGCACTTCCGAGCATCAGAAATGAAGATGAAGCAGTTTTGCCGACTATGAGGCGGGACTCACAAGGAAGCGCCCTCGGATCACACCACCTAATCGTTATTCCGTTAGAAGTTGCATTGACGAGTTCTTTTGCAACAGGCAAATTTGGCATTCCATAAAGTTTATGACCCAAATATGTTTCATTCGGATCCAGGATTATACGGACACTGACATTGCGGTTTGCCGCTTCTTTCAGTTCTTTTATGATTTCGCGGTCGCTAATAAATCTTGAGGTAATACTAATTTGGTCGCCGAGCTTCATTCCGTGAATCAGCGCAGTAATTTTGTCGTGGAGATGAACTATATCAACCATTGTTGTACGAAGTGTTCCTGATGCATCAGTTACGTCAGTGCTATTAAACGAAGGTAGTCCAGAACCCGAGATGCCTGCGACACTTGCTTGAGTTCCAAGTAGCGTTCCCCAGATTTTGTCGTCCACTTCGATTGCAGTAGCGCCTGTTGAGCCAGGTAAAGCAGAAAAGTCTGCAGATGAAAATAGTGATACGAGTTTGACTCCCTTGTTGTCTGGGATATCAGCAAATAGAAAATGAGATTCATTTGACTTCATGTTCCAAAAGTTGAGCCAAGTGCGAAGGGTAAATTTGCCTTCACTTCTCCGTATCGGATCGGAAAGCCAGCCTCCCCTGAATGAGTTGCCCCACCAGGACACGAACGGTCTCCAAAATGAAGTATAAAACAAGTTACTATCTGGCATTGCGCTCATGTCAGTAACAATAGTGAGTACTCCTTGTGTTCGCAATGTGTCGAGTGCACTTGAATGAACCCCACCATAACGGGTACTCTTTGCGTCGGTAATGAGCGCGATAGCGACGTGTTTATCATCCTTGCGTTTTTGTGCGAGTAAGGAAGAAATTGTTGAAGTACCGACTTCAGGCACGTATTCTTCTCCAATAATGGCCATGCGTCCTCCTTTTTGCAGAATTTCTGTGAAACGACTAATGATTGATGTTGATTCCGTTACAGTTCCATTTTTTTCAGTTTTTTGTAAATCTGAATAGAATTTTACACTCTTGTCTGGGACCATGTAGCTTGCAGACTGCTTTGTCATCCCATCCGGCATAGGTCGCCACCACTGGTATGCAAATACGAAAACATATACTATCAAAAGTAGTTTTAAAAACTTCATTGCAAGCTGAGTCATATGCTACTCAGTATACATAGCTCCAATTTGCTATGCACGTTAGTTTTCTGTTGACTCACGCTTATCTCCTTCATCCTCAATTTCACCCATGATTTCCTCAAGGATATCCTCCATTGTTAGTAACCCCACAATTTCTTCTGAATCATCAGCTTTGTGAACCAAGTACATGTGGGAACGTTCTTTTGTCATTTGCCTAAACACTTGTCGGATATCCATATCTTCAGGTACACGCGTAATTGGGGAAGCATAACCAATAAGGTGCTCTTCGCGGTCGTCAGAGTTGAGCACGCGCATGACGTCGTTAGTGTGAACGTAGCCCGTAAAATTACTTTGATTTCCCTCATAGACAGGAAACCGCGAATACCCTGATTGCGAAACATAGTATGCAATTTGTGTGACTGGGACATCACCTGAGAGTGCGTCAATTTTATCTTTAGCAGTCATTGCTTTTCCTGCGGTAATATCATCGAATTGAAAAATGTTGTCAATTAATTTACGTTCTTCAGTATCAATGCCGCCATGCTCTAAGCCGAGGTCGCTCATTATTCTTATTTCCTCCTCTGTCACCATGTCATGCTGTAAGCTGTTCGAATTTCGCCTGATAGTCTTTTCGAGTAAAACAAAAATCGAAGAGAAAGGATAAAATGCAAGATAAAATATATAAATTAGCGGAGCGATAAATTGTGCAACTTTTTTGTTGTGACTTATCGCAATTGTCTTAGGAAATATTTCACCAAACAGCAAGATAAGTATAGTTGAAATTCCCGTTGCTACTCCGAGTCCGACCGAATGAGTTTCATTGATCGACAGCACTGCGGAAATAGTTCCAACAGTAATATTTACCACCGTATTGCCAAATAATAACGTGACCAATACTCGGTGTGGGTCGCGTTTGAGTTTTTGAATGAGGTGAGCGTTACTCTCTTTGCTAGATACCATAAGGCGCACCTGACTTTCACGCAATGAAAATAGCGCTGTTTCAGCACCCGCAAAGAGTGCAGACAGCAAAATTAGCAGTATAAAAATTGCGACGGTTGCCATGAGTAGTTTTAAAGGTGAAGATTCTTGAGATGCGCCTTAAATTCAGCGCCGATATCTTCACGCGCGAGTGCATATTGTATTGTCGCTTTCAAATAATTGAGTGGGTCTCCGGTCGTGAGCCATTCACCATTTTTTACTTCTTCGGCCATAAACTTTCCACCCCTCTTAATATATTCGCTTATTGCATCTACGATCCATAGCTCATTCCCTTTTCCCAATTTGGTTTCCTTCAGTATTGAAACAATTTCTGGAGTGAGAATCATCCGACCAAAATCAGCAAGCTGGGAAGGAGCACTCTTAATCGATGGCTTCTCGATAATCTGCTCTATTTCCTTTGTCCCTTTTCGTAGCTTTACGATTCCATAACGGTCGACAAGCTTTTTCGGTACTTTCTGAACTCCAATTACAGGAGCATGGTTTGTTTCATAATTCTCAATAAGCTGCTTCGTGAATGGCTTCTCTGATAGCACAAGGTCATCTCCCCATGCAAAAACAAAAGGCTCGCCTTCTACTAAATTTGCCGCAGTGAGAACCGGAGTACCGTTGCCGTAAGGGCCCTTCTGCCTCACGTAGATGAAGTTTGCCATCGACGATATCTTTTGCACATCCTTAAGTATCTTGTGTTTTCCTGCAGCCTCAAGCGTACGTTCAAGTTCGAATGAGCGATCAAAATGGTCTTCAAGTGTTTTTTTGTCCCACTTGGTAACAAGGATGATATCTTCGATTCCTGACTCAACGAGCTCCTCGACGATGTACTGAATAATAGGCTTGTCGACAACGGGCAGCATTTCTTTTGGTTGCGCTTTCGTTGCAGGAAGAAATCGCGTTCCGCTACCTGCTACAGCAATAATTGCCTTCCTAATCTTGGTCTTCATGATGTCTTTTTTTAACGTGTTCAATTTTATCTGTACTTGTGTCTGCTTTTTTCACAAATCGCTCCTCTACATACCAAAGTACTTCGAAGATAATAAGCGTAAGTACGGTGACATAAGAGGCAATCGGATAGAGTCCGTATCCACAAGCTGCTCCAATAGCTGCGACAACCCATAGTCCCGCGGCGGTAGTAAGGCCAGTAAGCTCATTGCGTTGAACAAAAATCACTCCGGCTCCAAGAAATCCAATTCCCACGACAACTTGGGAAGCAACTCGTAGCGGATCAAAGGTAAATGATTCTGCGTATTTAAACGACACAACCCCCGAAATGATAATAAAAAGGCAAGCACCCAAGGAGACGAGCGCATAAGTACGCATCCCAGCGCGCTTCCCCACCCGTGATCGTTCTGCACCTATCAACAGTCCAAGTATTACCGCAAACGTAAGTCGTATCATTAATTCGAAGTCAGAGACGGCAAATAATTCCATACAGTGAAGTATACACGCACTCACACCGAAGTGGAATAATAGTTATCCCAATATTTAGATAATTGGACAGAGTGATTCACCCTCGGTAATCACATCCGCAATGTGGGAGCGGTTCATCCCCATTTTTGTAAGGGGTGCTGGGTCTCGCACGATATCACGACAGAGCACTACCCCACTTTGTAGTAGTTCGTTCTTGTGGCTATCAGAAAGAGTTGTCAGGCAGGTAATAGGATGAGTTTGGGTTCGCTGAACAAGATCTTGCAGTGTGTGACCCTTCGGGTAATTCCAACCAGTGAGTGCGAGTCCAGCGCAATCTGCGTATTGAATTGCTTGGGTTGTAAAACTGGTATTGGTAATGAGCCACGCTTTCGTAAATACACCCATGCCAGCAGCCGAGTGACTTAATCGCGTTTTAATATCTTCAAAACGTGCATGGACATACAGCGCGACCTTCACATCGGACTTCGTGTTTGGCTGGTTGTGATATTTTGCCTCAACCATGATACGTTCCCCACTTTTCTCTGCAATAACATCTACTTCATGTTCGACACATTCGCCCTGAACAATCACTCCCGTTGAAGTTCGATACCCCTCGGCAGTAAGAATTTCAGAGATAAACTTTTCAAATGGAAAACCCGTAGGTCCAAGTTGCATCAGTGCTCGTTTCAAACTATATTCTGCGGCGGCGGGGGGATTAGCCGATTTGAGGAGCTCAAAGGCATGTTTATAAATATCTGTCGTACGCATTCCATCTTGCAAGTCTTGCTCGACATGCATGACAATATCCCGAATGAGAGCTTCGTCAGCTTTCGCAGTACGCAAAGAATAGACAAGTTTCGCTTCGTCCCAACGCTCTCGCTCCCCCGATGCCTTTATAATGTAAATTGGTTCTTTCGGCACGTAACATCACTCGTTTATTTATTAAAATATGTTCCTGTACTTGATTGCCACTCGGTTTCAACAATTTTTGTACCGATGTCATCTCCATTAAAACTTGCCCGAATAATAATATCTTGTGGGCCCTCTGCGAGAATCTGGAAAGGATAATTTGTGGGAATATTTGCACACAATGCCTGATCAAGCATTTTATCTTTTGCATTTAAGCTGATAGTAACGATTGTTGGGTTTTTCGTGTCATGGATAGCTTCTGCATCTAGTGCATAGCAGGAGTGGGGTAATTTTATTTGCCCACTAAAACGGTGTTCGCCGTCTTTGAACGCGTGAATGAGTGAAACGGTGCGGGTGGATGTCGCAGTTGAAACAACGACGGGTGCCGTGTTTGTGTCTTTCATTAACTGAACGTAAAAATACCCCATTATTCCAGCAGTGATAACAATCGTAAAAGCAAAGACCCATTTCATAAATATATGATTAGTTAATTGCGGTAAGTTTTACCGTAAAAATAAGTGTTGCGCGTGGAGGTATGAGACCAGCGTATCCATCTTCCCCATAAGCCAGATTGTATGGAATCGTAAGCGTACGCTCTTCCCCAATTTTCATCCCGAGTATCCCTTGTTCCCAACCGAGAATAACTTGCCCTCCGCCAAGTTTAAAAGTAAAAGCTTCACCCCGTGGAATACTTGAATCAAATACGGTTCCGTCACTAAGTGTACCAGTGTAATGCAGTGAAACGCTGTCCCCCTTTTGTGCGCCTGCGCCACTTCCTGCTTGTGTTATTTCAATTTTCAATTTCTGCTCATCGTTCATATACGGTCTTTATTCTTGTTGTAAGTATAGCCTACACTTGCCTCTTGTGTCACATCAGGACGCAATCACTCCTCCACCAATACAGTGCTCACCCCTGTAGAAGACCGCCGACTGTCCAGGCGCTATGTCTTGGAGTGGAGATTCAAGTGAGACTTTCCAAATTTCTCCCGTTTTTGTTAGGGTGCATGGGAAGAGTGTTCCACGGTAGCGAATTCGCACAAAGACGTCGCTAACAGTATTCATGTTTTCAGGGAGGAGCGCATCTTCAATGAGAAACATGCTTACCCCAGCTCTCTCTTTTGGGTTACGATGATGAACAGTAATGGTGTTGTTGATGATATTTTTTGCAGAAACAAAGTATGGTGTATCACTAGGACTGTGTTTCTCAGTGCTAAAACCATGTCGTTGTCCTATGGTATAGAGTTCAGATCCTTGGTGAGTTCCGATAACCTCATTTTTTTCATTTAGCACATTGCCTATTTCAGTTTTTAAGTAGTGCTTGAGAAAATCTTCCATGTTGACTGGTCCCATAAAACACAAACCTTGGCTGTCCTTTTTTTCTGCATTAGGAAGCGTACTCTCGAGGGCAATATTTCGTACTTCACTTTTCAAAAGTTCGCCGATTGGGAATAGCACATTACTCAGCACCTCGTGATTAAGTGTCCAGAGGAAATACGACTGATCTTTTTCTAAATCAACACCAGCGAGTAACCCCGTCCTACCTTCCTGATTATTGGTGCGCGCATAATGGCCAGTCGCTATAAAGTCTGCTCCATTATCTTTTGCAAACGAAAGGAATGCACCAAACTTAACATGTTTATTGCACATGACATCGGGGTTTGGGATTCTCCCTTCTTTGTATTCTCGAACCATATAATCAACAACTTCCTCTTTATATTCCTTCTCGAGGTCAAGCGTAAGAAACGGGATTCCAATGTGCGCAGCTGCCCGCATCGCATCACGGCGCTCCTCCCTCCATGTACAGGGAAGAAAATCAGCCTGCCAAACTTTAATAAATACTCCAACGACTTCGTACCCTGCATTTTTTAAGAGTAACGCTGACACTGATGAGTCCACTCCTCCTGACATTCCGACAAAGACTTTCTGTTTTTGCATAATAATTTTGTCGGGAGATTACGATACCAACTTCTTTGCGAGCTCGTCGGCATCACCCGCCCCAATGACGAGGATGACATCAAAGTTTTCTGCATGCGCGCGAATCATTTGCTCTGCAACAGTAAGGGTATCTGCAAATTCAATTTGTGCGTCTGGGATTCGTTCCTCGACTTTTTGGATGATATCCCTTGAACTGATTGGAGTTGCCTCTTCTCGTCCAGCGACATCATATATCTCAATCAAAATCATTTCTGGAATATTTGCGATAACATTCACAAACTCTGTAAAAAGTTTAATGGTGCGCTCGCGATGATGTGGACGAAATACAGTTAGAATTCGTTTGCCCCGATAGCGTGAGCGTGCCGCTTCCGTAACAGCTTTTAAGGCAGTGGGGTGATGTGCGTAATCTGAAACCACCGTTGCATTACCGAGCTGACCCACGATTTCAAATCTCCTTCCTACTCCATGGAATTCACTCAGCACTTTTTGAATAGCGTCAACTCTTCCACCATAGGAAAGATAGGTCGCCGAAGCCGCGAGAATATTGTAGAGATTGTATATCCCTGGCAATTCGGTAGTAAATACTCCAAGCGATGTTCCCTTCCAAACAAGTTCAAATGACTGACTACTTTCGAACCCGACAACATTAATTGCATAGAGATCTGAACCCTCGCCAATTCCAAATCGCACAATGATGCCATCAAATCTCTTCGCAATTTCTCGGGCATTTGCGTCGTCGTTATTTACGACGAGCAAATCTTCCTGCCGGAGTTTGTCTACATATTCATGGAATGCATTTTTCACATCTGCGAGGTCATGATAGTAGTCAGGGTGATCAAGTTCAATATTGGTGAGTACAATAGTCTGTGGTGTAAGGTTGAGCATGTTTCTGCGATATTCACATGCTTCAACGATAAAGATATCGCTTGTACCAATGCGCAGATTCTTGTCATTCCAGCCAGGCACTTCTGCTCCAACAATTACTGATGGCTCGAGATTCCCTCCCTCAAAGAGTTTTCCCATCAGCGCCGTGGTAGTAGATTTACCGTGTGTTCCTGATACTGCTATTGTGTTGTAACGGCGGGTGACCAGCGCGAGCGCTTCGGGATACGAAAGCTCTTTGATGCCAAGCCGCGCTGCAGCTATCCGCTCTGGGTTTTGTTCATTCGCTGCGGGAGAATAGACCACCAAATCGACTCCATCTTCAATTTGCTCCTCTTTGTGACCCTCAAAATACGTTCCTTGTGGCAAGGATTGAAGTGGTGGGAGTTTTACATCGGAGCCAGAGATTGTCACCCCACGATGTGCCAGTAGGCGCAGAATTGCAGAAACGCCAATTCCTCCAACTCCTATGAAATGCACCCTGTTCAGTTCCTCAATCTTCATTACTCCATATTAACGCAAGTACTTCTCTTTGTTGAGCTTGTGCTGTGTGAAGTTTCTCGCATAATGTATTTTGCCGTCTTTGTCGGAAAGATAGTATAAATAGGGAGTAGTACTAGGGTAAAGTGCCGCTTCTAGTGCATCTAAGCCAGGATTGTTTATCGGTGTGGGGGGAAGTCCACTATTGCGATAGGTATTAAATGGCGACGAGGTGGCCAAATCGTTTAGGGTGAGCTCGAGTGAACCTTTTCCCATAATGTACATAAATGGAGCATCAACCCCAAGCCGCATTCCTTTTTCAAGCCGCTTCCAAAGGATTCCTGATACAATTTGGCGGTCTTCATGACTGACCGCTTCACCTTCAATCAGCGATGCCATTATGACTATTTTAGGCCAATTCTTACCCGCACGAGTCGTACTTCCCAAAAGCGAAGCCGTTTTTTTGTTAAAGTTATTTGAGAGTGTAAGGTAGACATCTCCACTCGTTGCTGTAGTAAAGAAGAAATATGTATCAGGAAAGAGATACCCCTCCTTCCCTTCACTCATTTGAAGAAATACTGCATTGTCAAATGAACTGAGTTGCTTCGCCAAGATGTTCGACATTTCTTTGATTGAAAGTCCTTCGGGTAGGGTAATCTTTAAGGTATCTATACCATGCACGCCCAAGGCAAAACGCTCGGCAACCGCAAACACATCTTGTGGTTCCTTAAAGAGATACATTCCACTAGCAATACGCTTCTCACTTCCAGAGTTTGTAACGAGCAATGAAAAATAGAGCGGAGATTGAATTATTTCCTTCTCCTTGAGAATAGACGCAATAGCGGTAAGTGATGCACCTTCGGGGATTTCAACAAGGGTACCGGAAACAAAATTCCGACTTGGGTTGGTGAGTGTATATCCATACCATGCGCCTGCGCCTATCAGTACAAGAAAGATGAGCAATATGCGCGGATACTTTGTTGTGCTCTGGATAGCTGCCTCTCCTCTTAGTGACGAAGCGTCGATGGGATTCAGCTCGTTCATATGGGAAGGTTAGCGGGTGGCTCGCCCTTTCTTGATTCAATACGAGTAAAAGTTGGTGTCTCCGCCACCCCTCCAGGGAAGTGAAAAACTGTTGCAAGTTCTTCGGCGTTAAGTACAAATGGTTTCTTTTTGTAGGGAGCATTAAAAAATGATCGTCTGACGTAACCATCATAGAGCTTGTACTTTCGTTTATTTAAGCGCCAATCATTGAAATCTTCCCAAGGATAATCAAAGAAAAGACCACTGGGTTTGAAACCATTCAAATCATGTGAACTATAAGCATTAAAAATGTTCCGCAATCCCGAACCGGTATTCGTGTCAAAATGCTCTTTTTTTGCAATGTAAATTGATCGCATTCCACAGTCAAAACCAGGTTTTGCAATTGAGCGCTCTATTGCACTCATCGCTTCACTTTCCTGCTTACTAGGCTTTGTCCCTGATTCACCAGAGTGCTTTGCCTGCATTTCCTTTACTAAGTTTTTTCCCTCTTGTTTCCAGTCATGCTTATGAAACCAAGTTCCTGGTGTCGCATACCGCTCATTGTTGGTTTGGATAACAATTTGAATCCACGCGTATTGATATCTCCCTATGCTGCCAAGATATTCAATAACATTAGAAATCGGATCGCTCTTCATCTCTTCCTTGGTAAGCGTCGAGTCGAGTTTGTAATCAACATAGGTACGTATTGGGTACGGATCAGGCTTTGTGAGGCTGTAGGTAAAGCCGTTAATGTTCCATTCTTTTCTCTCATGAATGTATGGAGCAAGTGAAATATAGTCTCTTGTTTCAGCGATTTCTATATCAGGATATTGCGCATAAATATGCGTTTCAATCTCTTTTTTGTACTTTGCAGGAGTCCGAATAAAAAACTTTACCGCACCCTCAAGTGAAACCATTTCAAGTGAAAACCAAGGTTTCACCTGCCCTTTCCACCATCGGTCATACCAATTTCCCCG
>JAYSWT010000058.1:0-2053 GCA_043717905.1 bacterium
GCTTAAACGCACCACAAAGACTTATTTCAGTGTCCGGGGGTACCGATGTGTACAAATGGTGGCTGCCTTAAGTGACGCCGTCTGTAAACCTGTCCGTCATTTACTGTATATGTATATATATATATACGTACGGTAAAACGTGTGCGTTTGTGGTTACGTCTTTGGAAGCATGGTCGTAATCAGTGGTGCATGGATCCAGGATTTCCTGGTGGTGTCAATTCGCCACTCGTACATCGGTACGCAAACGCACTACATATTTCGGAGTACTCCAATTTGATGGAAGGGATCGAGGGCATATGAGTCAGCAATGATGCATTTCGTTAAATTTATGGTAGTTTAATCCTGCCTACCCTCTTGTTTAGCATCTCAGCTACGCAATATTTAACGCTAAGTTGGGTCTCGGCGAATTATTGTCACCGGGGCCCAGGGAGTTGTTGACTGAGTATCACGGAAGATGCAGCGCTTGTCAGACCTGCAGGAGCATGATGACAAGAAGTCATGCAATTGGCCTACGCTGATGCTGATGCGCCACTCATACATCGATGCGCAAATTACAATGCATATTTTATTACAAGACAGTGATTTTCGTTGCCATGACGATTGCCTGCGTTATCAAAGCTGAGCGAACGCAGAGCTAGAATGCATACAAATCGCTCCATGCCTTACGTAGCGTTGATTGGACAACCGGTGAATGTTTTGTTCGACTCTCCCCGGTACCCGGATTACAAAGAAGATGAAAAAACGAAAATTGGACAAAATCGAGCCCGATTTGGCCGAGCGACAACCGGTCAAAGTTGATCCATTGAACCTATAGACGAAACCGGTGACTCTGCAAACCTGTTTCCCAACTTCCGGTCGTCACTTTAACTATTTTTTCGAATACATCCGGTGCCCGGATTAGAAAGAAGAAGACCAAAATCGAAACCGTGACGAAATTGGGCCCGATTTGGCCGAGCGACAACGTGTCGAAGTTGGTCCATTGAACATAAGGGCGAAACCAGTGACCCTGGAAACCTACTTCGGGTAGCCATTTAACTATGTTTTCGACTCCATCATGTGCACGGATTAGAAAGAAGAAGACAAAACAAAACCGCGACAAAATCGGGCCCAATTATTTTGCCGAGCGACCTCGTGTCGAAGTTGGTCTATTGAACCAATGGGCGAAACCGGTTACTCTGGAAACCTACTTCTGGTCGCATTTGATTACGACTCCATCCGGTGACCGGATTAGAAAGAAGAGGACCAAACGAAACCGGGAAGAAGCCAGACCCGATTTGGCTGAGCGACAACGTGTCGAAGTTGGTCCATTGAACCTATCGGCGAAACCGGTGACTCCGAAAACCTACTTCCGGTCTCTTTTTCAACTATTTTTTCGACTTCATCCGGTGCCCGGATTACAAAGAAGATGAACAAACGAAAACTGAACGAAATCGAGCCCGATTTGAACGAGCGACAACGTGTCGAAGTTTATCCATTGAAGCTATAGGCGAAACCGGTGACTCTGGAAACCTACTTCCTGTCGCTATTTTAACTATTGTTACGATTCCATCCGGTGCCCGGATTATAAAGAAGAGGAACAAACGAAACCGGGACGAAATCCGGCCCAATTTGTTAAGTTAAGTTAAGTTATAAAGCTAACGTGACGTTAGTTAAAACGCACGTGGTGCTGAAATAAAATTAGCTAGTGCTCATATGCAGTATCTTCGCCAGCACCCCCGACAGAGTCGGCATTCTGAGTAACGGCCTAATAGGGTTTGTCTAAATGGAAGTCCATGAGGCGTTCCGGGTCGAGTTCAGCTTCGGTAGCGGATGATGTGAAGTAAGGTCTATGGTGGGTATGACTGACGGAAGAGATGTGTTTTGAGACGTTTGAGGAAGAGACAACGAGAAAGTGCTAGAGGTCCAGTTTGACCATGTGTGGAACGCAAGCGTATATCTTGTGGAAGAGAGTTCCAGAGGAATGGCGCGCGGCGAAGGAAAAAGAGCGCTTTCCTGTTTGAAGGCGGACTGATGGCTTGAAGAGAGTTACAACAGAAGAAGAGCGTGTGGACCT
>JAYSWT010000059.1:0-5138 GCA_043717905.1 bacterium
CGGGACACGGTAGTATTTCCGGTATTGGTGGTGGTAGTAGTAATGTGAACAATAATAATAATAGCAACATCCAGAATACCAACGCGACTTCCGTACCACAACAACGACCAGCAAACAGCACCAAGAGTGTTGTATTTGTCCGTCATCATACTCACACCAACGAAAAGCACCATGTCCACAGACGACATGAAAGCAAACATCTTTGTGTTTCCCCATGAAACATTAACACCCATAGTAGGAAAACCGACGCATGACGCGATCAAAAAGCTGCGCAATCAAGTGTACGCAAATGCCATGAACAACGAATGCACTCTTGGAGGAGGTGACTACGGTTATCTCGGCCTCATCATGCCAACCGAAGAATATCTTCAGTTACAACGTGATGAGGGTAACAACAATCCAATCGAATTCATCAAACCACCCCTTCCGGATCCAGCTGCTGCACCAGCAGACATTAAGCGTGCGAGTCAAAAGATACTCGACGTCAAATCCATGGAAGCGCATCTTCAGCGCCAAATCTTGGCCGCAATCGATGAAAAAATTATCGAAACACTGGTCGCGGATGTCTAAATGGTGTTGTTACTGTTGTTGTAAAGTTATGAATATTTTCCGATGTTGAGCGACCAATCGGACATCAAACTGTTGGTTTTGCACGCTTGACGGCAAAAACAATTTTAGCTCACCTTGCGAAAAAGTATGACGTCATCAAATACAGTGATTTAGTCGCGAATCGAGCACGACTCGATGAACCATGGGATCCGGCCCAACCAATTGAAGAGTTGTGGAGCCGAATCTTTAATGTACAAAAATTTGCAGCAGCCGGTAATAGCCCTATTCCCGATAATCACGCGATTAACGCGACATTAGAGGTCCTTGAGAAAACGGGTGTATTTACTGTCAGCATTGCCACGTGGCAAGATAAGCCTGGAGACACATGGACAATGGAAGAGTTTCAGGAATATTTTGACAAAGTCAACAGCAAACGCCCATTGCACACAATCAAAGAAGCTGGGTATGCAAATGCAGTCAAACATGGAGCAAAGAAGCCGTCTGAAAGCGCAAATAGCGCCACCGCCAACGGCGCTACATACATGGTATTTGGAGACAAGAAAATTTATTATTGCTGGTCGCATGGAGGCACGCTCTCCGAAAATCACACCAGTAGTACATGCAACAAACAGAAGAATGGACATGTATCCACAGCAACGTGGGACAACACCTGCAGTGGATGTACCGACATGCTCATTACCTCGCAGAACAAAGCGTCAAGGTACCGTAATAGTAACAATCACAATGGCAATCGAGGTAACAACAACAATGGCAATAACAATAGTCACAACAACGGTAACCAAGGTAATAGCAACAGCAACAACAATGGTAGTAGCAATAATAATAACAACAGTAACAACCACGGTAACAACAACAATCAAAACGGTAACAACAACGGTCCTAACAATGGTAACACCGGTAACAACAACAATACAACCTCCACTAGCAACACGCAAGGAAACAACAACTGACAAGGAGGGGAACTTAGGAATGAAGTTAATGAATTAAACAACAAAGTTAACAACTACGTGTCTACTTCTATAGCTACTACTACCCTAAGCCCCCCCCCCCCACCGAAACCAATATGATCCTTGATACAGGATGCACCGTCCATATTTGCACTACCGATACACCACTCATTGACCGGCACATCACCACGGCACCCATCACGATTACCATACCGGATGGCAGTTCCATGACGTCCACCCACGAGGGACATCTAAACATTCCTACGCTTCTACCGGAAGCGACGCACGCACATGTCGTGCCAGACCTCAACACACACTCATTAATCTCCATCGGACAACTTTGCGACGCGGGATGCACTGCTACAGTAGACAAAGACAAGATCAATATATCGTACAACGAGCAGGTCGTATTATCTGGACACCGATCCGATGAAACCACATTATGGCACCTGGCATACAATCCGGGCAACACAGACCAACATAGTGCAATACCGTACTATGCCAATGCTTCCGTCGGAACCAACACGACGGCAAACATCGTACAATTTTTTCACGCTGCAATGTTTTCACCAACAATTGACACATTGTACAAAGCGTTCACATTGGGATACATCACCAACGTACCGGGCGTCACTGCTGCAGCAATCAAGAAATATCCACCGTTTTCTACAGCAACCGTCAAAGGTCATCTTGACCAGACACGTAAGAACGTACGGTCCACGAAATCACACACTGAACACAGTGAAACTATCGAAGAGCTATTTCCCTTACAACTCACTACAACAGAACATAACAAGGCCAACTTTTGTTATACAACTATCTTTGAACCGACTGGCAAGGTATATTCGGACCAGACCGGCAATTTTCAATACACCTCATCGAAAGGCAACAATTTGTTAGTAATTATGTATGACTATGATAGCAACGCCATCTTAGCTGAACCCATAGCAAACCGAAAAGCCACTAGCATTCTCGATGCAACCAAAAAACTACACAATATCTTGCGTAGCAAAGGACACGGCCCACAAACTCATATTCTAGACAACGAATGTTCGGACATCATGAAGCAGTATTTCCGACAATCCGATATTACATATCAACTCGCTGCACCAGGACAACATCGCACCAATGCAGCTGAACGAGCCATTCGAACTTTCAAAAATCACTTCATTGCAGGATTGTGCAGCCTTGATGAAAATTTCCCCATTCACTTATGGGATCGCTTGGTACCACAAGCACTCATTACAATCAATTTAATGAGAGGATCACGAATCAATCCGAAACACTCAGCGTGGTCGCAATTATTTGGACCATACAACTTCAATAAAGAACCGATTGCACCACCCGGCATACGCGTCCTAGTCCATGTCAAACCCGATAATCGTGCAACATGGGCACCGCATGCAGATGAAGGCTGGTACATTGGACCAGCGAATGAACACTATCGGTGCTATCGCATATACATGACGGAAACAAATGCAGAACGCATTTCTGATACCATTTCATGGTTTCCCAGTAAAATTCCAGTCCCAACTGCAAGCTCCTTTGAAATCATAACGGCTGCATTGCAGGATGTACAGCATGAACTATTACATCAACAACCACCAAATTCTATTTGCAATTTGACCGCAACACAAACAAATATACTAAAAACATTCACTGATACCTTCCAACAAATCGTCGATCCGAACAATCGATACGCACACCTATCCGATGACGACGATGACGACAACGATGATGACGAGCATCCTATCGCTACGACCATGGAAACCAACACCACCATCACAGAGGAGACACCTACTGCTCAAAGGGTGGAAAAAGAAATTGCAACACCAAATAATGAGACAGCAACAGCTGAAAGGGTGCAAAATACACCCATACCAGATACAGATAACACCGGTGCAGCACAACCATCCATCATCGATACTATTGCAGCAGCAAATACCAATACGTGGCCAGTACCGCGCAAAATCACTCACCAACACTACACGCGAGCATCTGCCAAAGCCGCATACGTTCTAGCACAATCGCCCCAATATGCATTTTTTGGAAACGCTATTAATGTGGACACCGGAAAACCAGCCGAATATTTGGAACTTAGCAAATCTTCAAGAGGCCCACTGTGGATCGACGGCATGACATTAGAAATTGGAAAATTGTTAGGCACTGAAACGGTAAAGTTTATACCATTGTCACAAATTCCTAAAGAAACAAGAATTACGTACGCCAAAATAGTCTGCGCCGACAGACCCGAAAAAGAAAATCCCATTCGGGTACGCATGACAATCGGTGGGAATCTCATCAGTTACGACGGAACCACGAGCACAAAAGCAGCGGAAATGCCAACTGTCAAAATATTCATCAACAGCATTTTATCAACACCGCATGCAAAGTTTATGACTGGCGATCTGAAAGATTTTTATTTAAACACTGCAAAAATGCCCGAAAAAGATTTCGCATATATGAGATTACCGATCAATATCATTCCACCACAAATATTACAAACGTACCACAATTTAATTCACAAAGACCACCTATATGTCGAAGTGTCAAAAGGCATTTACGGACTACCACAAGCCGGAAAACTGGCCAATGACCAACTTATTCGACATTTAGCACCATATGGCTATGCCCCATGTCCCATCACACCCGGACTCTGGAAACACGACACAAGAGATATTTCCTTTTTGTTAGTCGTCGACGATTTCGGAATAAAATATACCGATCGCCGGGATGCAGAACACTTACTTTCAGCGCTGCAGGATGCATACAAAGTTAGCATTGACTGGGATGGGGAACGATATTGCGGCCTCATACTCAAGTGGGATTATAACAAACGCACATGTGACATTTCCATGCCGGGATACATCGAACGTGCACTTGAACGCTTCGATCATCCCAAACCTAAGCGACCACAGGACAATCCATTCAAATACTTGGCGCCAGAATATGGAGCAAAAACACAGTACGCCATCGAAGCAGATACATCTGAAGAATTAGACGAAAAAGGAAAGAAAAGAATACAAGAAATATTAGGCACATTGTTATATTATGGCAGAGCAGTTGATCCCACAATACTTGTCACCATCAGTCACCTATCCACACAACAAGCCAAACCAACCATCAACACAATGACAGCAGTCAATCAGCTGTTAGACTATTGCAGCACACATCCCAATGCCGTATCCAGATTCCATGCAAGCGACATGGTTTTACATGTTGAAAGCGACGCTTCGTACTTATCTGAAGCAAAAGCGAAATCAAGATACGCCGGATACCATTATCTCAGCGTCGATCCGCACGGTACCAACGTTATGTATCCACCTCTTAATGCCCCGGTACTCGTATCCGCCAATATTATTAAGGAAACCGTTGCTAGCGCTGCAGAGGCTGAATTAGCCGCATTATTTCATAACGGACAAGATGCCTTACCATTATTACATGCATTAGAAGAAATTGGACATCCGCAACCGCCCACACCGATACAAACGGACAATAGCACTGCTGCTGGATTAGCGAATGACACTGTAAAACAGAAAAGATCAAAAGCAATGGAAATGAGATATTTTTGGATTGCTGACAAAGTTGAACAAAATGTATTCAATGTTTATTGGAATCAAG
>JAYSWT010000060.1:0-2035 GCA_043717905.1 bacterium
TTGTTGAACAAAATCAAATTTGAGCTTTCTTAAATGTGGTTGGTTTACTTTGCCACAAAGCTACCATACAGCACAAATAAAGAGAAATCAAGTTCTCAAGTAACTGCCATAAACTACTTCTTATTATTTTTTTGAGGCAAACCAGTTGCATGAGCACTTTTAGTGTCTAAGCACAACTTCTCGAATTCTGCTAAACGAGTTACTTGAGCCCCACTATTCTTGGCCAACACAATGAATTCTTTGAGGAGACTAATGTCTTGTTCACATATGTCGTCCTCGACCTCGACAAGCCTAATAGAAACTTCGGCTTTCATCTTGAATACGCTGCCATCGGCCTCTTTTGGCAATTTGATTTGATGTTTTCCGAAAATGACTTGTCCAAGAGCGTACCAATCATCACTTTTGCTAATCGGCTGCCCCGGCGTTCCTCTGCGGCCTCCATCAGGCAGGGTATTAATGTAGCCTTGGGGATAAACCAGGTTGTCGTCACACTTGCCTCCAAAATCAAAGTCGATCAGACATCCTTTCGCCGGGTTAAAGCTACTAGTAGATGATGTTGTATCTTCATCGTCGAAGGAATCGGAAAATACGATGTTGAAGGCACGAATATCTCCGTGGACGCAGTCATTATCATGAAGCCATTTCAGGTGGTCAATGATGGGCAAGAATTGCATGATGCCGTGTTTCGCATAGTTTTCCCCACGCCGAAAGGGTGTTGCAAGTACCAACAGCTTGCCACGAAATTCCCACAGCCAATTTCTCTCATTGTAGTCAACGTCTAAACCAGTTGGCTTCAGATCCCCAAAGTCAACCTTAGCTTGACCCCAATTGGAATCCTGAATGCACAACACTGGAGCGATTTTCTCCTCGGGGAATATCATGCTGTTATCACCGTTCTGAAGAAGATATAGGTGCGGCTTTCTTTCTGTGAGTCGGAAGCGGGTGTCATAGGATCGCAATACCTATATGAGGAGGAGAGGAGAAATCAGAGAATGCCATGATTATGTTTTATAGAGTATTTAACATTCACTAAAACCAGGGACAAGCAAGCACTATAGCACTGTTCATACAACCTTACCTTGTCTCCGTATTTGCAGCAGTTCGGACCCAAGTACACGTAATCCTTTGTGTCAGGAGGTAACACGTGGTCTCTCCACTTCTCAAAAACATATTTTGCCCGAAGGATTTTTCCGAATGCTTTTGATGCATCTTTTAGTGTAGTGGTAACCTGTCGCCACAACAGTGACAACCGAAAGTCCTTTTCATTCTTGCGCGTACAAAGGAAAAGAATGAATTTCCATTTATTTGTATCAATTTCATCCCTGACGACGGCACTGACAAGCACGGCACGTTCAATTAATACATTGTTCTTTTTTATTGTATTTTTTCCACTTACATTAGCGCTAGGTTTCTGTACTTCCATATCAGTGGCGAACAAGTACTCCATATATATGAGTGCCTGGTGCACTTTCTCCAACACGCTTTTTCTCACACCAACTTCAATAATACACGCAGCGCTTGATTCATTACCAATGACCAGATCCATTGCCCCCTTTGTTCTGTGGCTTCCTGCTGGTGGATTCAACTGTTCCGTCAAACAAGCAATACCCACTTCCATCAATGTTTCTTTAAGTTTTTTGTTTAAGGCTGTCTCATTCCTTTCATTCCCTTCATTCCATTTGCTCACTGCTTCCTCAAATAATATATCAATCCATGACGAGTTATTATTTGAATTCATAGTTCGTACAATTGCTGAAGGTGTTGTCATCTTCCGCAACGTTTCAGCGACTTCATCAATTTTGCTTTGTGCATTGCATCGAGGGTAACCAAAATTGTCATTACAAAATTTATCTGTATTTAGCAACACAGCCATAGGTAGGCCCATTCGATTGGCAAGTACTGATCGTAATTTCAAGTTGATCAGATCGAAGCCTCCTTCGGTGGATGCAGTGCCGCTAGGGGAACTCAAAGTGTCGTTCACCGAGCGGGATGTTAGCGATTTGGACGACATTGAGTAGTTGACTTGAAATCTCCC
>JAYSWT010000007.1:0-2518 GCA_043717905.1 bacterium
CGCGTGAAGTTGACCGCCTGGGGAGTACGGCCGCAAGGTTGAAACTCAAAGGAATTGACGGGGACCCGCACAAGCGGTGGATGATGTGGTTTAATTCGACGCAACGCGAAAAACCTTACCTACCCTTGACATGTCTGGAATTTTGCAGAGATGTGAAAGTGCTCGAAAGAGAACCAGAACACAGGTGCTGCATGGCCGTCGTCAGCTCGTGTCGTGAGATGTTGGGTTAAGTCCCGCAACGAGCGCAACCCTTATCAACAGTTGCCATCATTAAGTTGGGAACTCTGTTGAGACTGCCGTTGATAAAACGGAGGAAGGTGGGGATGATGTCAAGTCATCATGGCCTTTATGCCCAGGGCTACACACGTGCTACAATGGGAAGGACAAAGAGCTGCCACCTGGTGACAGGGCGCTAATCTCAAAAACCTTCTCTCAGTTCAGATTGCAGGCTGCAACTCGCCTGCATGAAGCTGGAATCGCTAGTAATCGTAGATCAGCAACGCTACGGTGAATACGTTCCCGGACCTTGCACACACCGCCCGTCAAGCCATGGAAGCCGGGTGTACCTAAAGTCGATAACCGCAAGGAGTCGCCTAGGGTAAAACTGGTAACTGGGGCTAAGTCGTAACAAGGTAGCCGTATCGGAAGGTGCGGCTGGAATACCTCCTTTTTAGAGCGTCTTTTTTTATGTAGAACAGCTGTTACTTCCTAACTTTTTAAATTTTATTTAGTATTAAGTACATAGTATTTAGTATTAAGACCAGCAGCCAGATAATGGTAGTAAGTCTTATTACTTGCTACTGATATCTTACTACTAATCTAAGTTCTTTTCAATTTTATATTGTACACCCGCTGTGAGTAAGTGGGCTACAGATCCGTAGCTCAGCCTGGTTAGAGCATCCCGATTTTTCATCGGGAGGGTCTCAGGTTCTGAATTTGCCGGGGCTACAAATCTTAAAACAGATCCGTAGCTCAGCCTGGTTAGAGCACTACACTGATAATGTAGGGGTCTCCAGTTCAAATCTGGACGGGTCTACTAAATAGAAGTCAGTAAGTCAACGTGTCAATAGGTCATTAATGTAATTATCAATGGCATAATGACTAAATGACCAATGACTAATTCCTTGGGGGGTTAGCTCAGTTGGCTAGAGCATCTGCCTTGCACGCAGAGGGTCATCGGTTCGACTCCGATATCCTCCACAAAAAAATGTGATAATTTGATAATTAGTTAATGTGCTAATATCTTTTACACGAATAGTTCTTTTTAAATTTTAGATAACCCGATTGGGGGCAAGTGGTTCAAATCCACCTTATCTGCATTTTCATTGAGAAATTGAGCTATTAAGCCATTTCACATTGAGAAAAGTTCTTTGACATATTGGGAAAAATAGTTGTAAAAAGTAGTAATGAATAAACGTTATCATTATTTATAATGATAGCAAGTGGACGGTTATGATACTAACTTATGGTATTGTGACCAATACACTCTAAACTTTTTTAAAGCAAATAAGGGCGTATGGTGGATGCCTAGGGTCTATGAGGCGATGAAGGACGTGGTAAGCTGCGATAAGCTTCGGGGAGCTGCACACGAGCGATATATCCGAAGATTTCCGAATGGGACAACCTAGCTGGCTGAAGGCCAGTTACTCAGCAATGAGAGCCAACCCGGAGAACTGAAACATCTAAGTACCCGGAGGAAAAGAAAATAATAATGATTCCCAGAGTAGTGGCGAGCGAAAAGGGAAGAGCCCAAACCAACCTGGCGTGCTGGGTTGGGGTTGTAGGACTGCATTTAGAATTGCTCATCAAACTGAACCATCTGGAAAGTTGGGCCATAGCAGGTGAAAGCCCTGTAGGTGCAAATTGAGCAGGACGAGCAGTATCCTGAGTAAGGCGGGACCGGAGGAATCCTGCCTGAATCTGCCGGCACCATCCGGTAAGG
The DNA here is from genome assembly GCA_043717905.1 of bacterium. Classification (GTDB taxonomy): domain Bacteria; phylum Patescibacteriota; class Minisyncoccia; order Phycocordibacterales; family UBA6899; genus MHLP01. The sequence goes on from JAYSWT010000007.1 coordinate 1,943, forward strand.
CTAAATACTCCATAGACACCGATAGTGAACCAGTACCGTAAGGGAAAGGTGAAAAGCACCCTGGATAAGGGAGTGAAATAGTTCCTGAAACCGTACGCCTACAAGCGGTCGGAGCCCTATAGTAATATACGGGTGACGGCGTGCCTTTTGCATAATGAGCCTACGAGTTACTCCTCACTGGCGAGGTTAAGTTCTTCAATAACGGAGCCGTAGCGAAAGCGAGTCTGAATAAGGCGCTTAGTCAGTGGGGGTAGACGCGAAACTTTGTGATCTATCCATGAGCAGGTTGAAGGTTTGGTAACACACACTGGAGGACCGAACCCATTAGCGTTGAAAAGCTATGGGATGACTTGTGGATAGGGGTGAAAGGCCAATCAAACTGAGAGATAGCTCGTTCTCCCCGAAATGTTTTTAGGAACAGCGTCGCATATAGAAGTTTATTAGAGGTAGAGCTACTGATTGGGCTAGGGGGCTTCATCGCCTACCAAACCCTGACAAACTCCGAATGCTAATAAATATCTGCGGCAGTGAGGCTGTGGGCGCTAAGGTCCATGGCCGAGAGGGAAATAACCCAGA
>JAYSWT010000061.1:0-13110 GCA_043717905.1 bacterium
ATTGGTGCGAGCCAAAACAGCCAAAGCTGTGACACTGCCCAGTCTCCGACAAAGAGTGCAACTCCAGTACTGCGTGCTGGGTTCACCGAAGTATTCGTCACGGGAATGCTAATCAAGTGAATTAATGTGAGGGTGAGACCGATTGCAAGCGGTGCAAATCCGTGCGGAGCACGTTTGTCAGTGACACCAAGGATAATAAACAAAAACATCATGGTCATTACCACTTCGGTCACTAGCGCAGCGACCATCGAGTATCCACCCGGTGAATGTGCACCGTAGCCATTTGAGGCAAATCCTGCTGCGAGATCGAATCCTTCTTTTCCACTTGCGATGAGATAGAGCACTCCAGCCGCAATTATTCCGCCAAGTACTTGCGAAATGATATAAGCAGGCAACTTACTTGAAGGGAACTTTCCTGCTGCCCACAGCCCTATCGAAACCGCAGGATTGAGGTGACAACCTGAAATATGCCCGATAGCATATGCCATAGTAACGACGGTAAAACCAAATGCTAACGAGACACCAAGAAGACCAATTCCAAGGTTTGGAAATGCTGCTGCTAAGACCGCACTACCACAACCACCGAGTACGAGCCAGAATGTGCCAATGAATTCCGCACCATACTGCTTGAGAGCTTTACTTTGCATAAAAGTTTATTACATGAATAATTTCTCGCGGACATTATTAGTCCTTCACTTCCTTCATGATAGTACTCTCCCCTATTACCCACAACTCTAACTACTTGAGGAGCGGAAGTACCTTCGGGAGGATATTCTTTTCCGCTATTATTTTTGCGCCTTTTTGATTGGGGTGAATTCCATCAGCTTGGTTTAAGCTTGCATCGAGCGCTACACCTTCGAGGAGGAATGGAACGAGGGTAAGGCCATACTCCTTTGCTAGCTGAGGATAAAGACCATCAAATTCCTCGACATAGGCAGGGCCAAGATTGGTCGGCGCTTTCATTCCCGCAAGGATGACGACTATGTTGTTTTTTTGAAAGAGGGTGATGATACCCGCAAGGTTTGCCTTTGTACTCGCAGGGTCTATTCCCCGCAGTACATCATTTCCGCCGAGCGCGATAATCACAACATCGGGTTTTTGTGCTGCGACAAACACAGCTCGCCGAAGTCCCCCTGCTGTAGTTTCACCCGATACGCCAGAATTTATCACCTGAACATTTTTCCCCTTGAGTATGAGCGCATCTTCAAGTAGTTGTGGATAGGCTTCGGGAATGCTGATGCCATAGCCTGCAGTGATACTGTCGCCAAATGCAACAATGGTAATGATTGGTGCTTGCGGTGAGGCCGTCTCGGAGCTTGTGGATACCATACTCGTAGCAACAGTCGAAGTTGAAGAAGGTAGAAGCCCAGAATCTAAATTGCTTGGAGTCTTTTCTATGAGAAATAATGACAGCAAAACAACGCTAAATAGTATGCCATACTTCAGTATTCTAGGACGAGAGAATTTCATATTTTTGCCACTTTGATGAGTGTGCATAAGATGATACCATAACCCCCATGATTGAACTCAACCATGTATCAAAAACCTATACGCAGGGAGACGTGGAGATACCCGTACTTCATGATGTCACGCTTAGCATAAAGGACGGCGAGCAGGTCGCTATTATTGGGGCTTCGGGCTCAGGTAAATCCACCCTGCTCTCGCTCATGTCAGGTATGGATACGCCAGACTCTGGTGAAGTATTGATAGACGGAAAGAATATTGCAGAAATGGCTGAACGTGAGCTCTCGCATTTACGCAATAGTAAAATTGCAATTATCTTTCAGTCGTTTGAATTAGTGCCTTCATTTTCTGCGCTTGAGAATGTCATGCTCCCCCTCGATATCGGCAACAGAGGTGGGAAGCGTGAAGCGACAGCGTCACTGGAAAAAGTAGGGCTCGGGCATCGCGTATTACATCTTCCTTCCATGCTTTCGGGGGGTGAAGAACAGCGTGTCGCTATTGCTCGGGCACTGGTGCAAGACCCCAAAATTCTTTTTGCTGATGAACCAACCGGTAACCTCGACCCAGTTACTGGTGCACAAGTGCTCAAACTCATTAAAGAGGCTGCGAATGGAAAAAAGCGCACACTGGTGATTATCACTCATGAACATGCGATAGCAGAACAAATGGACCGCATCCTTGAAATTAAAAACGGTATGGTGGTTGAAAAGAGCAAATGACATTCTTTACCCTACTTGGAAGACTTCTCAAGCGCAGTGGGGTGCGACTGCTTTTGTCATGGAGCAGTTTGATCATTGGAGCACTGACCTTGGCGGTGGTGCTCGGGCTCATTGGGAGTGTACAAAAATTTTTTATTTCTGAATCACGAACCCTATTGGGTGGCGATGTAAGCATCGAGAGCAACTCGAAAATAAGCATAGCCTCGTCCTCGCTACAAACCCTGAGGAGTAAGGGTGCAACTTTCTCAGAGCGCATCGACACGCTTGTTGTTGTACAGACCGGAAAAAGTGCCACCGAGGGAAAACTTTCAAACTTGCTCGTTTCTCTCAAGGTGGTGGACCAAGAGTACCCACTGTATGGGAAATTTGGGTTACAGGTTTCTGGAAGTAAAACTCCAACTGCAGCTGAAGTATTCATTGCAAAGGATATTCTCGTCCGCATGGGAGTTGTCGTTGGAGATATGCTCACCATCGGCAACGAGCAATTTACTATTGCGAATGTCATAGAAAGTGAACCAGATGGAGTAGGTGGGAGTTTCCGACTTGGCCCGCTTATTGTGATTTCAACTGAAGGATGGGAGCGAACGAAGCTCGGAGGCAAACAAAGTCGTATTGAGTACACTCTTTCTGTCCGTTATCCACAAAGCTTCACCAGTGTTGAGTCAGCCGAAGCAACGCTTGCAGTCAATGCCGAATTCACTCGTCCGCTCTTTCGCGTCGGGGTGGCCAGTGATGGTCCTCGCTCGCTCCTGCGGGTACTCGACTCTGCCCAGCGTTTCTTCTTTAGCATGATTGTCCTCGCACTGTTTCTCGTCGTGGTGAATATTCGACTGAATCTCACCTATTTCCTCTCGGGGTTTCAAAAAACAATCGCGATTATGCGCTCTCTCGGGATGCAGCGCTCACAACTCTTCGCTCTTTTCCTTTCACTCCTCCTCTTTATGGCATTCTCTGCAGGCGTACTCGGTGCATTGCTGGGTAACATTCTCGCGAATACTGCGCTTCCATTTGCAGCGAAGTATGTTGGGAGTACACTCCCCTTCGTTTCGCCACTTGAAAATATGCTCGTCATTACCTTGTTTACTTTTATGCTTTGCCTATTTTCCGCGCTAGGATTTCTTTCGCGCGTGCTAGGAATAGAGCCAAAAATGCTCCTCCTCGGATATGGCAGAGCGCATGGAAAGTTTGCACAACTTAAAAAAGAGCTACCGACATTACTCCTCACGTTAGTAGGATTTTACCTCGGTGTTTTCTTTCTTACCCAACGGGTGACGGTATCCTTGATAGCAGTCGGGAGTGTAACAGGAATATTTATTCTGCTGTTCCTCTTCTCACGAGGTGGGATTCTCCTCGGCTATCGTGCGCGCTTTACGCTTCCCTTTTCTCTCCGCGCGATTATGAATTTCTTGAAGCAGCAAGGACTGATCGCTACGACCGCTATCGCCTCCCTCACGATTGCACTCGCAAGTGTGCTCGCAATAGCACTCCTCGAAAAGAATGTGCTTGGAAATTTACAGAGCGAATTTAAATCGAATGCACCGAACATTTATTTGATTGATGTCCAAAATGACCAACTCGAAGGTGTGCGAAGTATCATGGGAACTTCTTGGAGAGACTTCTCAGTGGTGCGTGCCCGCTTTACGCTCCGTGATGGCTATGATATTCAAGCAAATTTAGCTACCGAGGATGGAGAGTTAGGACGTGAGTTTAATGTTACGGGAGGAGCCGAGCTTATAGACGGGGAACGTTTGCTCAGCGGAGTATGGCATGGGGGAAATGGAAAGAAACAGGTTTCGATCGAAAAAGATTTTGCCGCACGCGCGAAACTTTCCCTTGGCAGCAAGGTGACATTTGCGGTGCAGGGATTCCCAATCGAAGCGACAGTGACTTCTATTCGTGAGGTCACCACCACGAGTGGACTACCCTTCTTCTTTTTGGTGTTTAGCCCAGATGTGCTCGAAGGTATTCCACGAACCAGCTTTGGTTACGCATATGCAAGCCCCGCGGAGATTCCACTCTTACAAAATTCTCTTGCATCGCGCTATCCAAACATTACTTCAATCCCAACTACCCAGATACTCGAAACTGCTGCGAAAATTATTGCGGCGTTATCTGCTGCAGTAGTGGCAACCACAATTCCCGCACTGTGCTTAGGACTACTTCTCATCATCGCTATGCTTGCGATTTCAGCTCGCGAACGTGCAAACGACATGCTGGTGTTCACCGCCTTTGGCGCAACCACTGGGCAGCTGTTTACCTTATTTGTTATCGAGTCGAGCGCGGTGGTAGTTATTTCAGGAATTTTTGCTCTGCTCATCTCTCACGTTGGGGTCTATGCACTCAATATATTTGTATTTGATTTCAACGGTTTTTACTTCTCTCCCGCAAATGGATATCTGCTGCTTGGAATATTCGTCGTGACAATACTTATTGCACTCCTCTTTGCACGCAGGTTTACTGCGCTTTCACCTGCTGAACTCCTTCGAAAAAAAGGGTAGTTTTTTGCATTAGAATTCCATTCTGCTAGACTGAATTTATAGTCACTCCATCTCAACACATATGCCACCATTTACGAATGAACATATCTCTCCTCTCCCCCTCGAACCCGAAGGCGACCCCCTTCCCCTTGCAGCCAACGATCCCGATGGAGGAAAGAAAGATCCTTCACGATTAGTCGATTGCTCAGCGGAAGAGCTGCGTGCGCGCAAAAAAGCATCACTCTGGTTTGTGAAACCGGGAAATGGGTCAACCAAGGAACAAATCTTGGACCATCAGAACATGCTCCAAGATATCACTGACGAATTAAAAAGACGCGGAGAAATATGACGCTGATTCCTAGCCAGCTACTTCTTTGAGTGCCTCCTCAAGCAGTTTTTGGCTCTCTGTAAGTGATGGGTCTACTACAAAACCCTTGCGTTCTCTCTCATTTATTTGCGCTTTCACGGTAGCAATTTTCATATTAAGCCAGTTCGTGTAGTCCAGAGGATTACCGAACTCATCTCTTTTAGTTCTTAGATATAATTCGGTTATTGGAGGAGAGGAAAAGCGCTTCATTTGCACAAACACGACATAGCCGATAATAATAATAAATGGCAACGCATAACTCCCGACAAAACGGTAGGAGAGGTAGGCAAAACCAAGCCCACCTGAGAGCATAAGAAACTGTCGTAAATTTAACGGTCCTATTACTGGCTGATCATCCATTCCACCAGTATAGCAATTAGAACTAAATACACTATCGCACTCATGTGAAAATAAGATGAAGGAGTGGTGACCTTTTCATTTGACGGAAGTTATAAAAATGAGAGGATTGAATTGGCAAATGCCAGAAAGGAGGTTAGTACTTTGGACACGCAATTACGAGTTCATACCGCGGTCGTCGCAGTGCTCTCGGGAGGTGCGCGCGAAGGGAGCGCACTCCTCCATGAAGCAACGCTCCTGCTTGGCTGGAGCCCGCCCTTGGACGTGTGGCGAAATGCGCTGATTGTCCTCACCCAAGAAGGGACAATCATGCGAACAATCATCCGCGATGATGATGAGAATGTTCTGGGGGTGAGCTTTCAACTCCCTGAACAAATGAGCACAACCGAAGGAGAAGATGATGGACTGCCGAGCCCTGACGCCTAAGAAGGGCTACACCGCGAACGTGATTCGCGGTGTAACTATTCCACCCAATTGCACCACTCCAATACTGCGGTGATAAATGTTAGAATATGAGCATGAATATCGAAGAGCAAAATGAGCAGATCATCAAGCAGTTAATCGTCCTCAACGGCAGCATCAGAAAACAAAGTAGCGTGATGTACAATATTCGAATAGGAATGATTTACGGGATTGGCTTTTTTATTGGGTCGGCAATCATCGCCACCATAGCGCTCGGAATTTTTGGACCAATGTTGGGTAAGGTCTCTTGGATTGGAGATAACTTTTCAAAAGGCAATTCTATACTGCAAGCTCGCTAACGAAAGCGGAGTTCTATTCTTGCTATTTTATTCCCCTACAAGGGGCCCGGTACTGTGTTCGCAGGGAACACTTTTGACAAGCACGGTCATTCTGATAGAACGAGTAAAGGAATGCTCTTCAACAACGCCAAGGAGAAGCTCATGGCAAAAGGAATGACCCATCGTTCGATTCCCCTACCGACCTGGCTGGGAGAAAATGAATATCTCAAGGGAAGAAAGGTTGAACTTGTACTGCTCAAGTCAGGCACTCGGATGAACTCTAGAGTGATTGAACAGTTCTGGGAAGACGCCGCAGTGGAGCAAGCGACTCACCTCGACTTCCCCTCCGCGGACGACGTAACCCTCACCCGTGCGAACGGGACGAAAATCCGCCTTCGCTACCGGCCAAGGCACAAGTACTACGTGCAGACTGATGACGTAAAGGGCAAGTGCTTTGACATCCGCTTTCTCTCCCACAGGGAGGAAGGTACTACTGACCTTCCAGCCAAAGAAGTTTCGGAATGGGACATCGCGTCGCCGGCGAAGCTCGTGCGACTCTATCTCCATGAAATCGGGGTCGAGCTGATCGTCCTTCATGCGAAGATTGCCGACGACAAGATTCCCATCGCCAAGCGAATTGAACTTTCCGAGTACCTCACCGCACTGCTACGCCTCCAGCGCAGAGTGGCGGTGCTCGAATCAGAAGCCGATGTTCGCAATGCCATCAAGGCAGCGATTGCGAAGCACCTCACTCCCTTCCGAGACCACATCGAGAGCACACGTCTCGATGTCAACTGAACCACCACCCCCCCGCCGCACTCCCCCCGAGTGCGGCGCGATTTTTATGTCTCTTGACTCCTACCCATGCCCGTGAGAATCTAACTGCAGGTAACTGACAGGAGAACCTGATGGAATTGATCGCGAATCTCAATTGGAGCAACGTGGCACTGGGTGCCCTGGTTTGGTTGGCGCTCGTATACCTTTCTGCACAGGGTGTGCAGTATCTTCGCACCCACTACACCGAGTACGACGACTATGGGGGCGGCTTCGTGTATCGTTACGAGCCATGCCCCTTCACCCTTCGCGACGCTTGGTGGATTCCGTTTGGGCCGTTAGCCCTTGCCCTTTTCATCCTCGCGAACGCGCTCAGCGAACATTGACGCATGGCATGTTGAAAAGCGGCCTCAGGACGCTTTTCGTCAGCATTTAGCTCCACCCCCGCCCGCACTCCCCCAGAGTGCGGCGCGTTTTTTTATCTTGCTACTATTGATTACGAGTTAGTAGCTGCCGAGTCGACCATAGCGTTCTTCGAGCTCGGCAAGCTTGCGCTCGACCGCATCCTTAGAGACTTGAGTTCGCGCAAACAGCTTTGCAGTTTTGAGCGTGCTGAGTGCATTAAAATATTCATTCTGATTAAATTCGCCTCCGACTTCTTCTTCCATGCGCTCAACCATGCGAATCATCTCCTCGGCATTTTGTTCACTCGTTTCACCCGAGCTACCTTTTACATCCTCTTCATCCAGTATTCCCATTCGGTAATTATATATGAAGGATAGCGCTTATCACTATTCATCTGAGCTCATGTCTCTTCCCACCCCCAAATTCATCAACGCTTACAAAATGGCGCAGGGCTTGTGAAAAATACTAGCTTTCTTATACTAAGTATATGCGGAAACAAAACATACGCATGATGTGGATAATGCAGAGCCAATTCTCGATGGCTGCTCCTTTTGCGTGAACTATTTTTTTGGATTTCACTCAGAACAACCAGCCCTTGAGGCTGGTTGTTCTTTTACCTAGAGGAGAAAGATATGTGGGATCTGCACACGCTTGCTCGAGTCAATTCTCTTGGCTACTGTGAGTGGCTTTCAAAACGCATTGCCGAGTCACTTCAGACTTGTGGTGTCGCTGTGAGCGACAACGTCAAATTGCGAATCGAAGAATTTGTCCGCCAATTACCAGAGCAAAAAGAGCCACCATCAATCTATTAACCGCCCCGCCCGCACTCCCCCGAGTGCGGCGCGTTTTTTAGTCATGAGGAGTGTTCATCTTGACATTTCGCTATAGATATGTATAATGGCATTAGTCAAATCGAGCGTACAGCTCGCCACCCCCCCCACCACCCTAGGAGTTTCGCATGCTGAAGTTCATCGCCATCCTGTCCGTCGCCGCCCTCTTTTCCACCGCTGGCAACGCTGCCGAAAAGGGCATCACTGCCCGCGTCAACGCGCAGATCGACTTCGCGACATCGAAGAAGATGTGCTACGCCCCGATCGTTTTCGAGGCTGGCGCCAAACCCGCCGAAGTCGCCGCCGTGAAGGCCGCCGCCGAAAAGCGCGGCTGGAAGCTCGGCCACCATGAAGGCCGAATCGTCAACGTCGAAGACAAGGCCTGCCCGCGCATCTAGGCGCTGCCCACCCCCCGCCCGCACTCCATCCAGAGTGCGGGCGCGTTTTTTATTCCTGCCGAAAAATAATTGTTGAGGAATATATTCCAACTGTCACACTGAGACCTGCCCAGTGTTATAATGGATACTACGTAATAACCATACTATGAAGTACAAATATTTTATCGGGCTTTTGTTTGTTTTACTCAGCGTGGTGTTTGCACCACAATTTGCGGTTGCCGTCACAACGATCGCTGATGGCGCTGTCGTTGCGTGCACCATGGATGCAAAAATGTGCCCGGATGGCACTTATGTCGGACGCTCAGGCTCAAATTGTGAATTTGTTTGCCCCGCAACAAAGACAACCTTAAATACACAGGACAAGCCTTCGGATCTTCCACTCGGCGTGGTCTTTAAAAAAGGTATGACGAGCGACAAGCTCAAAGATGTGCAGACGATACTCAGGGCCGACTCGAGCATTTATGCAGGTCCGGTAACGGGATATTATGGCGCACTAACAGAGCAAGCAATCAAAAAACTCCAAGCGAAGTATGGACTCGCGCAAACAGGAATTCTCGATGCTGCGACCCAAGCGATTATTTTTCCCTACAGCACACAGATTGAACTTACGGTCGTAAGTCCAAATGGTGGAGAGTCTTGGAAAGCCGGCGAAACGGTCAACATCCTTTGGAAAGCGAGCTTCGGTCCGAGCAATCCTCCCTGCATCCCTCGTCCAGCGTGCCTCGACAGTACACCACGCTGCCTTCCACCCGAACCAGTTGCTGGATGGTGTAACGATAGACGCATGCTGGAGAGTGCTACTGGAGCGAGTACTGGTGCGAGTACCAAGACCATTACTTTCGGACAAGGAGTTGTCCTTGCGACTGACGTACAGAGCAACTCGAGCTCCGTCATGCCTGTGATGCCATTCTTCCCACGTGCGACCATCTCACTCACTCGTGATGGTGATGCGTCATTCTCTCGAGTCATCGGTACGGTGAACTTGCTCGATACCCAGAAGATGTGGACTATTCCCTCGGGCTTCCCCGAAGCAAACGATTATCGCGTTCGTATCTCCGTCGGTGCCGACACCCCTTGTGTCTTCCGCGCTGAGTCAGAAGCGAAAGCAAGAGGTGCATCGCTCGACGCAAACTGGATGAATCCATGTCCGATGATGGATTTGAAAATGGATGCGCACATCATGGGAATGGCCAATCCTGCCTATAGTGCGAGCGATATCAGTGATAGCACTTTTGCAATCATTGGCGGAGCGGTAAATGATGAACGTATTCTCGCGCTCAAGCGCCAACTCGCGGAGATAGAGCTCTCGATGCTAAAACTCCAGGAGCAAGTACGGGTAATCAACGACGCGCTCAACAAACTCCAATCTGGTCAGTAGCTGTATTGTTGCGTGGGTAAAAAAAGCTCGTGGAGTTGGGCAAGTTGGGATTCTCCTCCGGGTAAAGGTACGCCTATCGATGCGGACAGCCAGCCCAACAACATGGTCGGCGCTTCCCTTCCGCGATCTCTGTGTAGGTGCGCTTAATCCGATGCGCTCTTGTTTCTGGCTTTTTGGCGTCCTCTATCCAGCAAATGAACTCATTGCGCGCCAAGGGAGTGATGTCCTCCCATGCAGAGAGTGACTTTGGGAATGCAACAAGTTTTTTGCGTAAATCATCTGGAACTTTATGAACCACGCCTGCTGAGATTTTTGCTCCTGCCATATGCAGTTATTCTATAAATTTTTAATTGATTTGACTAATGCGCGCATCAGCGTAACCTAAGGGTGAATCACTAGGAGTAACTGATGAGTATCAAACACTCGCTCTTTTATGTCGCACAGGAGGTTATTCACGTTATTGCATTCCCCGCAGAAGAAGACGCGCAAAAAGCAATTGTCGCAACACTACTTGAAGGTCTTGCGAAATGTGTTCCGGTCACGCTTGACCCGTCAAATCCAGACCCAAACGTCATCGTGGGAGTCACGCGTACGTCGTGGGCAATGCTCGGTGAAGAAGTTCTTTACGTGTGCTTGAATATTTCTCCCTACCAAACATCAAAGGAGTACCTCTCGCACTGCGAAGCAATCCTTTGCGCAAGGGGCTTTACCAATGCAAGTTTTCCAGTTTGATTTACGCCGTACTCCCCCAGAGTGCGGCGCGTTTTATCTTTGTCGTTTGACTTGAGTAAATTGGGTACAATTACGTATACTAAAGGTAGTCGGATATTATTCGATTAACTCTATATATATGAAAGGATTATTGTTCAAAAAATGCTCTGCAAACTATAGTGATGTGGGACCCCTCGTGCTTCGACTTGCGCTTGGAGCTATTTTCTTTTACCACGGTTATGACAAAATATTTGTGAAAGGAATTCCTGCGATAACTGGATTCATGACAAGCTTGGGGCTTCCCCTCCCGATGCTTATGGCATATCTGGTTTCTTATGGAGAACTCATCAGTGGAATATTGCTCATCGTTGGATTTTTGACCTATTGGGTGGCAATTATCGACATCATCATTGCACTCGTTGCATTCTTCACCGTGCATGCTGCAAAGGGCTTCGCCATTTCTGGGGGTGGCTATGAATTCATCATGCTAATATTTGCGGCATCAGTTGCAATACTAATAAGTGGAGCGGGAAAATACTCTGTCGATGGACAGCTTGGTAATCCAGACAAGTAGTTGCAGAGACAATATCGGGCAACAAGAAACCCACTTTACGTGGGTTTCTTGTTGCCTTCTTTCTCTTTTAACGACGGAAATTTGTTCTGACGAGAATCACGCACCGAGTAAGAGCATTCCTGTGACAATAGCCCAAATTGAGCCAGCGATGAGGATGATGTTGGCAATATACGCTAGTACCGAACCGTAGCTATGGCGCTTGTCCGCTCCTTTGTAGTATCCATACATGTAGCCGACCCTCCCTACTGACCAGAGAAGTCCGAGCCATCCTGCCCAATACCCACTCACCAAGAGTGCGAAAAACCAGAGTGGAAAAAGAAAAACAGGTAATTGCTCGAGGGTATTGTAATGAACACGAAAGACGCGTTCGAACTCAACGTTACCAGTGATGTGCGGAGGTTTGATTCCATACTTTGTTCGTGCAAGTGAAACAAAGATTCCTTGTGAATAATACACGGCGAGCGCAATCATGGTCGCAAGTGCTGGGAACAGTAGTGTATGGTCCATAAGAATATGATTAGTGGAATTACCCGCTCAGTTTACCGTACAACAATATTACTCGCTAGATTAAAAAGTTTATCGCTTAATTCACTCAACTTTCTTCATGATGATTTCATTCAAAGCATATATGATGGGAGCGTGCCACGGATCGGGCTAGTCTCGATTTCGTAGGAGGAACCACTTTGCTGACCCTCGGGTCGGCCCAGTGCACACACGAAGCTACCCAGACTTAATCGTCGAGGGTCGTTTTCGTTTGGAAAAAATTTCTATGTTATTTACCCTCCATATCTTCGCGCGCTTGTTTTGCGAGAAAGTATCTCGTTTGGAGATCTTCGAAAACGGCCTCGGTGGTTCTTCCCGCCACGTAATCCAGCTGTGCTTCCTCTGTCGCTGCACGAAGAGCCTCCTCTTCAGCACAAAGTTGAACTATTGTCGTCGGACTGATGCTTTCTTCTGACATAATTGAAGGTTGATTATTATCTATGAACGATACCACAACAGAATTGCATTCCACAACTCCTACCCCAACGCGTCGCCGAAACAGAATTGCAAACCGCACCACGTAATTTAGGATTTAATCGTGACTGGCCGCGTTTTCGTGCATAAAACTGTTCTCCCAAAATTATTTTTGGATTATTTTTTCTTCTTTGTGTTTTTCTTGAGCCAGTCAGCAATGGTTGGAATATCCCAATACTCAATAACAATTTTTACTGTGATTTTCTCTATCTCTCCTTCTTTGAGAGCGAGTGTGTATCCGTTATCTTCGAGAAAAACATCTGCGACCGTAATTGACGTGCGTTTGTTGCCGTCTAAAAAAGCGTGTCCGAATATTACCGCATGGAGATATGCAGCTGCCTTTTTGTGTATTGTCGGGTAGAGTTGCTTCCCGAATACTTTTTGGCGAGGTGAGAGCGCAGCTGACTCAATGATATTGAGGTCGCGGACACCATGAAGTCCCCCAGTTTCATCAATAATCGCAGAGTGAATGAGAAGGATGTCTGCAGCAGATAAATAGCGCATAGGTCTATTTATCTTTGAGTGCGTCGAGATCTTTGCGATAACGCTCAATGAAACCAAAGGTGAGTTTGGCGACATGCACTTCTCGCGCAGAAGTTTTTGCCACTTTTGTCTGTTGCGGGCGATATGAGACGGTCTTGGTCTTGCGGTCGACTGAAACTTCGATTGGTGCACCCACGACAAAACCAAGATCCTCAGCGAGCTTGCTGGGAATAGTGACTGCTACTGAAGTTCCTACTTTGAGTACTTTTTGAGTCATGATACTACTATTATAATAAAATTCTAATGCCTGTCAACACTCCACCTCGCCAAAACTGGATTGTGAACCACGCGGGACTTATTCGCCAATTCACCACAGGAGTACTTCAAAATTTCAGTACTCGAAGCCTCGATGAAAT
>JAYSWT010000062.1:0-2026 GCA_043717905.1 bacterium
ATTGTTGACGTCCTTCAAAAAGCAGCTGGATGGTGGCAGCCGAGGATGCGTTGCTCGGATCACCATGAAAAAGCTGGTAAAGCTTCAACTCGCCACTGGCCTTGCTCGTCACTGCAAATTTGTAGATGGCGTCAAGACACGAGACTGCAGCAGTTCGCTGCAGCTCTTTGATAATCCTGGAGGGAAAGATCATGAGGGAGGGATAAGGGGTTCGTGCAAGAGGGTCTTGTGGAGCTTTTCGCTTTGCTTCCGCATTGCCAGGTATGCTTTATTATGGCAAAGCGCATTAAACGGAGGAATGTTGGCAGGGCGGGAAGATGCGCCGGCAGGTAAAACCCCGGAAAACCATGACTTTTTTGTTCGTACGGTTTGGAGGCTTGGACGGCAGGCTTGTCAAAAATAAAACTCCCGCGAGTTTTAGTTTTACTTTTGATCTACGGTTATTAGCAATGGCCTGAGCGCATTTTATGATGAACGAATTGTCCCTCGATCATTATTGAGAGCATTTTTGACATCCTTTACCGTATCGCATATCCATACAAGTTGACATCCTTGCGACGTACGCTGCCATACTAACTGTAGGCATACTTGGAGTGCGAACAACGATCGACTGCATCCAGCATCGATGACGCTCGCATGTCTGGGGGTTCCGGCACTCGTACTTCAACTAAATAAATAAACGGTTTTGTGCTGGAGAGTGAAAGTCCGTTGGATGGTTGGCTTGCGCGCGTGAGATTTTGCAACAAGTCGGGCACGCGACAAAAACAGCTGGCGCGTCAGCCGGTCTGATTCGTGCCGCGCCCAACGAAGAAAAATAATTTCTTCGTTGGTTTTTCTTCGTTACGGTTTTTCTTCGTTGGGCCAACGAAGAAAGGAATTTCTTCGTTGGCGCCAACGAAGAAAGGAATTTTAAATTTTCTTCGTTGGTTTTTCTTCTTCAATTTACTCTTTCGTTGGTTTCGTTTCGGATTTTGAGCGTACGCGGCACGACATACAGATACAGCTACATACGATATGTTTGGGAAGCTTCTTCAACATACTACACTGTGGTAAAGTACAACATCAAACTTAGGATTGTAGACTCTAGTACTATACTGTAGTTTTACGCGACTCGAGATGTATTTTTCCTCTTAGCGAGTGGCGTAGTACGAAAGCATCTTGCGCCGCCGCTCTTCTTGATCGATGTGCTTACGAAACACGGTGAGTGGATAGTTGTCGGAGTACTCACTTCGCGAGCAATAGAGATCGAAAGGTGTCATAGTCGTGTGCTTGCCTACATCCATGTCAAGGCGAAGAAGCCGCTCTGCTTCTGACGCTTCCCATCGTGGTTCACCTCGATGATTGTACGCTGCTTTAGGATAGATTTGTCGATCGCGCGCAAGCGCAGCACTATCAGAAGCAGAAGTATCACGCTTGTCTTTAATCAGACGTCGTAAATCTCGTAGGCGGGCTTTGAAGTGCGCGAGCTCAAAGTCAGCGAATTCCGGTCGCTGGAGATACACGACCTCCGGTTCCATGCCATCTGCGCTGTTGATCGGGATATCTCCATTGATGAGGTCTTTTTCCAAGAGCCTCTTTGCACTGCTGTTCCTCCACTTTAGTTCATCTTTCTTCTTCGGGGGCATCGTGTCGTTGTTATGTATGTACCGGGAGCTGTCGCCAGGCTTTGCTTCTTGAGCGGCGATGCTTTGCTGCTGTGTCGGTGTCGGCTCACCGGCACGTTTGTGTTCTTTTCATTTTTAGTCTACGCAGCCATCAGCACGACCATTTTCAAATTCTGCCTCTCGCGGGCATTATTACCAAGAAAAAAATAGCTGACACATTTTCTGTCCACGGCTTTCCCCTCCAATTTGAAAATGCTTTCATAAATTTCATTCATTGTTGTGATGCCGACAGAGACTCGCAGCAGCAGCAACAGCAACAAAAAGAACCGTCTTCCTTCTGCAGCCGTCACCAGTCCTTCTGCTCGTCACCGCAGCAGCCCTACTACTCGTTCTCATCCTCATCCGCGTTCTCCTCGCCCCTC
>JAYSWT010000063.1:0-2023 GCA_043717905.1 bacterium
ATGTGTCTTTGAATGATGATGTTATAATTGACTCTACCCCAGCTTCGGCTGTACCCTCTCCCCCGGCTTCGGCTGCGACCTCTTCAGTTTCTACTGTCGAGGCTCCTACTTCTGTAGTGGGTCCATCGGTTGGACTACCGACTTCGGTCGAGGACTCTACTTCGGTATTGTCATCCCAGTCTTCGGACACAATTCCCATCTCGATGGTGAATCCCACTTCGGTGGCGGAATCAGTGGCTTCGGCTAGGTCTGTGGTACATCCCATTACAGGAGTATCTACCCTGTTGACGTCACAGCAATCTCATTATGTGGCGCAGGCTACACTTGATGCGCTGTCGTTAACAAGTGATCAGCTTTCTGAGCGATCAAACCTTGGTTCATACCGTCCTATCTTTTCTGAGGCTGCAATTGCGAAGACTAAATTGTCTAAGTCTTTACGCAAGAAGCAGAAAACAACTTTGGATCAGCTACGCCTAGCGAGTCTTCCTCAGTTGCCAGAATCGACAGAGGTGTCTTCAACAGTACTTTCCTCCCCTGTGTTGCCAGCGGTCTCGACCACTTTGTCTGACAACACAGTTGCTCTTTCACGTTTTAATCCATATCAGGAAAAGACGTTGTATTTGAAGGGCAAATTTACGAGGAATACTGCTGTAAAAGTAGTACACAACTTGATGGCATTTGAATGCCCTTACTTTCCTGCTGATGTTGTCCCTCCTGATGAACACGGTGATTTCCTTACGCTTTTACAGCGTAGATTTCCCATGGACGAGGTGAAACAACAGGAATGTGAGTCTTGGACGAAATGGTCACGTGAGAGGTTCTGTAAAGAGCTTCTTGACGCTGTTCCCTCTGAAAATGAGAAACAGAAGTTGATCATGGGTTTCCTTGAGTCAATCTCAAGAGTAAAGGTCAATTTTGACCTGAATGATTCTTCGGTTGAGGAGGCGACTGATAAGAAGATTCGTGACATCTTTGAATCTCACCCAGAGGTAACTCCGGATGAGCAAAGAGAGGCTGTGAAGATTCTTACCAAGCGTATTCCTGATACACCAGTGAATTGGCGAGGCATCTTGCTTCGCCCTCTTGAAGGCACGGTTCCTAAACTTAGAACTGTCAATATCTTTCGTTTTGTTTGGCTTGCACAGCTAAGACAATGTCGCGAGATGATTGAGACAGTACGTTTGTTTGGAGTAACGTGTACCTACTTGCCTGCCTCACGTCAACTTACTACTACCTCAAAGAAGGAAGAAACTGCTTCTAAAAAGCGTTCTTTTTCTTCTAATGACACCAAGTCTGACTTGTGTGAAGGTTGTGGTCGTGTAGGTCATGCATCTAAAACTTGTCATTTCAAGAATTCCTCTTACTTCAACAATGGTAACGGAGCGTATCTTGATAGCACGGCTTACGCTAAGCTTAAACGTGACAAACCAGACTATACAGAGTCTTTCCTTCCTAGAGATTTTTCTAAACCTTCTGTAAAAGCTTCTTCTTCTTCTACGTCTTCTTCGTCCTCTTCGTCTTCTTCTGTCAAACAGTCGAACGCCGCTCAGGCCCTAAAACGTCAAAGTAAGATTCTCGCTACAGTTGTTTGTTCTGATTGTACTCTAACTCCTCCAGATCCTGTCTCTCACTTTGTCTCTTTCTTTGTTTCTCGTGTTTCTGATCAGAACACCGTGCTACCAAGAAATAAAGTTAAAGTGCTTATGGACACTGGCTCCCTCGCGGGAAATTTTGTTCTTCGACAAATAGTCGTTGATCTATGTTTGACATCGGATGTCATTACTTCATTAGTCCCTGTTACTGTGTGTAGCGGACTCGATAACCATTGCATTGATATTTATGACTCTATTACTCTAAAACTTTCTTACTACTGCTCTATTCTTAATAATTATGCTTCGTTTCAAATACAAGCTCTTATTTTAGAAAACAGTCAGTTAAAAGTTATAGTTGGAATTCATACTATTCGAGCTTTGAATCTATTCCACTTGTTACCTAAACCCGTGGTATTAAAATCTTTACCTAT
>JAYSWT010000064.1:0-5095 GCA_043717905.1 bacterium
CTGAGCTACGCGAGCCAACAACACACCAGAAATAAGCGTTAAAAAACGCGCCATCTCGAGCGCCGTGAAAATATAGCACCTCTTAGGATTCTTGTCAAAACTGCTTGTTGCTGTGCAACTAAGATTAAATTTTGTTGATTGACCCAATGAAATATCTTGCTCGAGTTGGGTTTGACCCGCCAAACGTTCAATTTCCTGTTTCAGCACAACCTTAAAACTCGAGGTTGAGGTTTTAAGGCTCGAGATAGAAGTAGACCGTCAGAAACCGATTGTGGAACATTGCACTGGAACACGGATGCTTGCCAGTATTTTTTATGGCTCTTGTTTGCTTGAGAGACGTTGAGAACGCCGTTGCCAACCTAGAAAACCAGCAGTCAACCCGAAGACCAAGAAGAACCAGAGCACTGAATAGATCAGTCCAAAATATGCAAAAATCAATACGCCACAAAATTCTGGAATTAACATGAGTATCAACCTATTTGGCGAAATTTTCGGAAATACAACTAAAGCAATAGATGAAGCTGCGGCAGCTATTAAAATTCCTGTATTCATGCTGTCAAGTTGGGTTTTCGTTGGGTTTAAAATTTGCAGTACCAAAATAAATCCAAAACAAATTCCGTTTATAACAATAAATTTCATGTTTGATTTGACCTCCACTTCCAAAATTTGCCACAATTTCAGCAATAATTTCATATGAACGCGAACATCTTAATCTACATTTTTTAAGTCCTGGAATTTTCGAGCATTCACTTGTGCAACAACTTTATCTGAAAGTGATTTGGAGACGCAACCCCTCGATTCCCCATTTTGGTCGGCGAGGGATGCGTCATGGATGTATTCAGATCATTTTAAGGGCATTGGCTGGCGTTCACGGTTACAGTTGTCCGAGCAAATTTTGAAGAATCTGCGTTACTGGTCGCTTGGAGAACAACAGTCACAGAATAGGCACTGCTGCCACGTGGGTAACAACTTAACACTGGCGCGGTAAAAGTTGTCCCTGAGATGCTTCCAGAACCTGAATGAATACTCCAAGTTACACCAGCGCTCGAGGCATCATTGCTGACAGAACTTGTTAACATATTTGCTCCACCAGAAACAGAAGTATCGTAAATGGTATTACCGTCTGAGTATGCCGCAACGCCAATTGCATAAATAGTCACTTTTGTCGTGGCTGTTTTACTGGGGTCGGAAATACTTGTCGCCACCACGTCAATTGTGCGATTTGTTGGATTGACCAGGGGTGCTTTATAGTACCAAGTACCATTCAAAGAATAGACAGTGCCAATCGCACTGGGAACACTCCATGTCACGCCCGTGCTTGCTGCATCATTGCTGACAGAGCTTGTCAATATGTTTGTCCCACCTGATATTGAAGTATCGTATATCAGATTGCCATCAGCATAGGCTGCTACTGTGATTGCATAAATACTCACTTTTGTAATTGCTGTTTTACTGGTATCAGCTTTGGCGGTGGCTACCACATCAACCACTTGATTGACTGAACTGTTAAAGGGTGCTTTGTAATACCACAAACCATTCGCAGTATAGACAGTGCCTATTCCACTTGGAACACTCCAGGTAACACCAGCACTCGAGGCATCATTGCTGACAGAACTGGTTAACACATTTGTTCCACCCGATGTTGATGTGTCATAGACGTTAGAGCCATCTGAATATGCTGTCACTGTAATTGCATAAATGCTAACCCTTGTGGTTGCCGTTTTGCTCGGGTCGGCATTGCTAGTTACCACAATATCAACCGTTCGATTTGCTGTATTAACAAGTGGTGCTTTATAATACCAAGTGCTATTGGCAGTATAGATAGTACCAATATTGCTTGGAACGCTCCACGTCACACCCGCGCCCGAGGCATCATTGCTGACGGCGTTTGTTAGTACATTTACTTCCCCAGAAATAGAACTGTCATAAATCGTACTGCCATCAGAATATGCAGCTACCGAAATTGCATAAATACTTACTCTTGTGGTCGCTATTTTACTTGGGTCGGCGTTGCTGGTCGCAATGATGTCAACAATTCTGTTTGCTGGGTTGACCAATGGTGCTTTGTAATACCAAGTGCCATTTAAAGAATAGACCGTACCAATTGCGCTTGGCACACTCCAAGTGATTCCTGCATTTGAGGCGTCATTGCTGACAGCATTTGTCAGAATGTTTACGCCACCTGATGTTGAAGTATCGTAAATGGTGTTGCTATCAGCATAGGCTGCGACAGAGATCGCATAGATACCCACTTTTGTAGTCGCTGTTTTACTTGGATCAGCTTTGTTCGTTGCTACAACATCAACCATTCGATAGGCTGGATTGACAAGTGGTGCTTTATAATACCAAATGCCACTGGCAGCATAAACAGTACCAATTCCACTTGGCACACTCCAAGTCACCCCTGCATTTGAGGCATCGTTGCCCACAGAGGCTGTTAATACATTTGTTGCGCCAGAAATCGAAGTGTCATAACTGTTAGAACCATCCGAATATGCCACCAAGACGATGGCGTAAATCGTGATTCCCAAGGTTTTTTTGACCAACGGACTTCCTTTTGCTCGAGCCACAATGGTTGCCGTGCGATTGGTAGGGTTTGCAATTGGCGCAAAATACACCCCCTCCTTAACACTGACAGGGATTGATGCACCAACCGAGCCGATGTCAGCATTCCAATACACACCAAGTTGATCCACGTCATTGGTCATGGACGCGTGTACACCTGTGGTCGCACCAGAGGCAAGTGCTGTCGCGTCTGCTGAAAGGGAAAGGGTTATTTCTGGCAGACATTCGACCCTAACGGGTATAATTTTTGTTGTTGCAATCGGATCGTTGAGTGGTGTAATCCTTAACTCGGCATTGAAAGTCCCAACATTTGTGCAAATCCATGTAGCTGCAATAAATGCTTTTTGTCTACCGCGAATAAAGTCGCTCTTCGGGATACCAGTATGAAGACCATCAGAAGCGACAAATTGGCTTTTGTAATTTAAAGCTCCAAATCCTGTATTACTCACCTCAACAAATTTTGCCAATGCCATGATTGAAAGTCGACCCCGCAAAGAAATACTTGTTGGTATTGGCTCTGACATTGTTGGTACACATTGCAGTTTGTGTTTTTTATAACATAACTCAAGGGCGTTTGAAGCGTCAAAAAACGCCTTTGTCGCAAGTGCAGCTTTCCCAATGGCAGATGTCCATGCTGCTTTTGTTACAAAATTTGGATACCTTTGATAAGCAACACCCGCAGCATAGACAGCGGCTCGCCACGCAATAACGTTTTTTATTGCCGCATTATAAATATCTTCTTCTTTAGTACATAACAAGCAAGATTTAATATCGGTAAACCTTTTGGTTCTCGCCGACTCTGGTATTGCCGCAAGAAGTGTAGGCAACGGTTCTTGCCTAGAGTCGATCAGTGAAGAAAGCCGATCTCCCAGGAGTTGCTGTTGTTGTGCATCATTATTGTTAGGATCAGCATCGAACAATGTCCCAAATTCTGTAGATGTTCCAACTTCAACTCGGTTCATGGTTAACAAGTCCCAAACGGACATCTCCTCGTCCACATGAATACTTCGCTCGAGCTTGGTGATGGTTGTACCCGCAACAGTAGCGGCGATTGAAGCATCACCATTGGTCTCGAGCGCTGACAGAGAAGTGATTCCATTCTCTGTGACGCCTGTTAAGGTTGTCACATCAATTGCAATACTTAATGCCTGTACGGTTGGTTGTGCCGCAACGATAGCCCAGGCAGCTTGTAATTGGTCTGCGGTTGTGGCGCTGGTGGTTTTGATGCTCGCAAGCCGTACTGTGCTCAGACCAGCCCCAGCCGTGTCCGGGTCACTGCCAATCAAGGCAAGCTCGGTGGCGTTAATCGGCGCACCTGCTCGAGCAATGGCGGCAACCGTGGTTTCTTCAAAACCACGGGTCACTCGAGCCACAGATTCATCGGTTGGTTGCACAATAATGCTGTACTTGAAAGGTGCATCAGTCGCCAAGCTTGGAATTGGAAAAGAAGTGGCGAATGCAATGCGACCTGTTCCACCCGCAGGAATACTGCGTCCACCAGTTAAGTTGGTTGCAACAAACCCGTACTCGAGAACGTCATCTGCTGCGGTCAATTGGTTTGCGGCAAGACCTGCAACTTTGACAGCTTGAGCTTCCGAAGGTCTGAAGGCTTGCATATGCGCATTGCTCGGATCAATCACAACAGAGTCGCCACTTTGCACCACACCTTGTTCGGGACGAATGCTTTGTGCGATTAAAGGGTTTGTGAGGGGTTGCAGGCTGCTGTTCTGAATGCCGCGAAATGCTGTTCCACCAATGGTTGGGTTGGTGTTGCTAGCCCAGTTGTAAGCGTAAAACGTTAGATTCTTGAAAGCGGCGGTGGTTTGGTTTGTGAATTCGTAAACGGTTGTGATATGGCGTCGGTTGGTGATGGCATCATCAAGCACGACTTTTGAAACTTGTCTGGTAAAAGCAACAGATGTGTCTGGCAAGTAAGTAAGGGACTTTGTGTCTCGAGCGACGGCTTGAGGTAAGGTGTTTGTCGTGCCAAGATCAAAGCTGACTTCTAGCGGACCTAAAGGCGTACCAGGTTTGACGGTGGTTGTAGGTGCTGGGATTTGCGGCGGGGTTTGGTTACAAGCTGCAAAGAAAATCAGCATGATTGTGGCAATGCTGAGGGGTTTGACGGTATGTCGAAGGGTCTGAATCATAGATTTCCTTCCATAAAACAGTACAAATCTGGGTCATTTGGCAGAATTGAACAATGCTCGAGAGACAACACTTGAAATGCTTTGATTTTGTATAAATCTTGTTAATACGTTGTGATAACTCAGGAATACTGTTCAAAACACGATTTTTTACAGACATCTCGAGGAAAATAACTCGAGATGCTGTTCTGAGTGTGTATTTCCAAGTTAGTGATTTAATTAATACACTTTAATTGCTGGATATTAAGGTTTTAATTCTGAAAACCGAACTTCAACTGGTCGTAAGTATTGGTAAGAAAATGGCTTGGTGATAGAAACCATGTTTTCTGTAGTGCTAGTACAAGTTACTTTCACTTTATCAAATTCGGTAATTACTTGGTTTT
>JAYSWT010000065.1:0-2007 GCA_043717905.1 bacterium
CGTCACAGACGACTCCAGTGTTGATTGTGGATTTGTTGACACCGCCATCCCAATCGAAGTAGGGTGTCGAAATTGATGGATCGCAACGGCTTGGTGTAGGAGGGGGGAACTGATAGAACCCGTGAATGGCAGTCCCTTCCTGAAAGGTGAGGGGAGGGGAGTGAGACTGAGATGGGAGGTTACCACAACGCCCAACAAGTAGTGAGACTCATATGGAAAGAAATAAGTGAACAATATGAAATTTTATTTCCATAATGACCAACTATGGTAGTGTTCATTTCTCGAAATAAAGGCCATTCGCATCGACGCATTTTTGCCAGCGTTATTTTTGAGGAATTCGGGAGGTTTCTCAGTGAGGAAAGATGTCACAGCATCTCGTAAATCCTCTTTGGTGTCGAAATGTTGGCCTCGGAGGTTTCGCTTGAGATGATTAAACAAATAAAAATCCGAGGGGGCCTAATCGGGGCTGTATGGAAGATGCGAGAGCAAGTTCAGTCCACAGCACTCAATTGTGGCCATTGACGCTGCACTGGTGTGAATGGGAGCGTTGTCGTGCAAATAATAGAGATCACTCACTGTTAGATTGCTTCAAAGTCTCCCCATCACCAATATTCACAGAAGGAACATTCCGATGTATACCAGCACTGTCTATCAAGATATCATTTCCTCCGAAGTCTTTAATTACACATTCAACTAACACATCGCCATTTTTCAGACTTCCCAAATCATTAACAACAACTGAGACTCCTCTTTTAGCTAGCCTCAACGCGCAAACACCGGGAGTAACGGCGACGTCGTATAAAATGACTAGATCACGCAAGGTTTGTATTTTCATTAAATTTCTCAGCAAAGAATTGTCACGTATTCAAATTATAACACAATTCATTTTTTCTTTATCTTTTAAACGTCATCAGCGCACCTCACAAGAAAATTCACGAACATACAATTATTTTTCGAACAATAACTATGATATGTAATCGTCAGCAACTTTCTTTGCACTTCTTCATCTGTCCCAAATCGAATTTCTAATTCACCAAAGCAATGTCAACACCTAATAAAATCATACACACCACTCAAAATTGATAAACAACCAATCAGTGCAAAAGATCACTTTCATCCAAACACACAGGCAATGAAGACAAAATTCAGACAGTCATATGATATAAGCTTCCTTTCTATCACAACCACACAGGCACCTCGTGTCTGTGTGTTTCCGATGATGAACAATATCTCGCGTCCGTGTGTCATGTGCGAATATCATTTTGCGTCTGCGTGTCTCATCAATCTGCTGATGCTCGCAGATAAGTAGCACAAATTTGCGGACTTTCTCGAGGACACATTTCTGGAATCACATTATTAAGCCTGGCGACAATATTTCATAGAATGTCCGACACATTTGGATGCTGGACGAAAATGTCAATCGGATTTGGCCCCCACACTGAATCCCTGTTTAGTTTGAAAAAGTCCTTCAATACATCCCTGTTCTTGTTGATTCGCGAAATTAATTCTAGACATTCCTCTTCGGCTACATGGAGGTCTTTGAATTTGAAGTTTCCGAGATACCTTGTCCGTTCTGCTGCTCATCTCCCGCTCCATTGAGATAATAGAACTTCTCTCGAAGACTTCCTGAGTTAATTCCGATCATACGTTAATGTTGTTCCCAGAGATTCCTGCGACTCCGTTCTCTCTTCACTATGATATCTAGTTCGGCATATACAATTGACGGCATCGCAATCTGCATTGGCGTCACATCTTGGTACGCTGTCTCTTGGAACACATTTTTTCGTTATGGACAATAAATTCAGTGGGGCATTGACACTTTTTCGACTTGTCTGACATGAGGACGTCTTGTCCTTCCCAATCTCTGTAATCGGGCATCTCACTTGGGCACCACATAGACCTTAAAGCAAGGCAGCAAACAAGGATAACATTAGAACAAATAACCACACAAAGAACATGTATAATGCCGCTAACCCCCCTCGCTCACCCGTTGCCAACGGCCAAAAA
>JAYSWT010000066.1:0-5042 GCA_043717905.1 bacterium
TTTAAAATCTCCTCACAGTCAAGCCGTTAGATGTTGTAAATGTATTTTTATCCACAATAAGTAGGTTTGCTACACCAGTTTCAGAGCCTGGGCTGCTGGGATGTCCAAGAAGAAATGTGACCGGAGAAGTTCTCCCGGTAAGTTTGCCGAAAAAGCTTGGATACCCGGCGGGCACGCAAGGATCACCCTTAATCTTAACCGCAGTGAAGTTGTTACCGACTTGGGTGATCAAAAGTTCTTCACTCTTAATAGATGAACCTGATGGGTATTCGTAACCTTCTGCCCGCCAAACTCCACGAAGATTGAGTACAGTGCTTTGAGAAAGAGCCTCTATTGGAGTAAAAAATGCAAGTCCAACAGATTTTGTATTGGACTGATTTAGTTCTGCTTAACGATTAAGTTGAGCAGTGATCATGAGCTAGGTCGAAGCAACAAATTTTTAACATCGGCTCCAACGACTTATTCGACTGCCGCCTACTACTGTCGATCGACCTAGTGCCAAGCTTTACGCTTATGACGCACTACGGCCAAAAGGTGAAAAGTTGGGGGTATTGCGACCGACAGAGACGGTTTAAGGCTCCAGCCGCTCTAGCCAAGCAACCACATTAGCCAATGTTTGCCACTGGAAGATTTCCGTGGCGATCATGTCTAACTGCTCACCAGTCAGCACAGCCATTCGTTCTAATGCAGCTTCCACTTCCAGTTGTTCTCCAAAGCGCGATCGTACAAGTAAACTCACCGTCTGAAACTTACCCTGTTGCTCACCCAGCTTCAGCCCTCGCTCTTCACCCAGCTTCAGTCCTCGCTGTTCCGCAGCAGGAATTTCCACATCGAAAAAGGCATCTATTTCTTCTAAGGTTTTCATGATGGCATTTTCCTCATTTGTGAGTTCTTGGGGATCGCGACTTTGTAAATAGGTAGCGTATTGGGCGCATACTTTGAGTATATCGTTTCTTTCCCGACGACTGCCAGAGAGTTGATCGATCGCACTAAATGCCTTCTGGCAGCTTTGGCCGGAGCTGAGCATTTTCAGCCACAGGGTCTCGGAGCCAGCGGGGAGTTCTTCCAGAACCACGATGCCTATCATGGTGGCTGGGGGCAGACGGTAAACTCCTTCGCCTAGTTCAGGGTCGGGTTGGGCTGCCCATTGGCGTAGTGTGTTCTGGCTACAATTGACTGCGAGAATCCAAGTAAAGGGTTTTTCGCGTTTGAGGGCTTCTTTGTATGCAAGGCCGCTTTTTAGAGTCTGCTGTAGCTCGTTTGATCGCTCCTGCCAGTAAAGGTTCCGGCGAGTTAGGCAGCGATCGAGATGGTCTAGGCTAAGGTACGCGCTGTAGTGTTCCACAATGATTGTGGGATGTACAGCCATGAGTTTATCGAACCAGCCGAGGTCTTCGGTTTGCCATGCGAGGCTTTGGGCATCGGCGACAAAGAGCAGGTCGATCGCCAGGTCTTCGTCACGGCGAACGGGAATGTTCTCGCGGACGTTGCCTTTGGTTTTGTAAAGTGCTTTGACATAGAGTTTGGCAAAGCGATCATGCCTGTATTGACTCACGGGAGTTAGTCCGTTGCTGCTTACCTACTCTATCAGAAGTTGGGGATGGTCTATTGTGATGATCTTTGCCAATTAACCCAGGGAGGTGATCTCTGACTTTAAAGAATCCTAAATATCAGTTTTTGCAAAACTAGCTATCTAAACCTCCTTCAATTAAAAATATCTGAAAGTCGCCTAGCATGAGTTGAACTTCTTCAGGTATGTGAATGCCGATTATTCCTAGTGCCTTAATGGCCAACTTCAACGTAGCATTTAAAACACTAAAAGCTGATGATAGCAATTTAAATCGTTGAAATACTCTTTTGATTTCTTCTTTTTGATTTAGCAAAGCTATTATACACACAATCTCTTCTTTGATTAGCCTCAGCTCTATTTTGTAAGTGCCATATATCTCTTGTCTTTCAATTGGATCTTTGATGTATTGAACATTATCATACCAGTTTTGAAAGCGAGAATTACTTTTGTCAAATTCCTGCCTTAACAAATAAATATCTCTTTGTTGAAAAATTGCAAGTTTTATCGACGACAAGCTCTCTTTTACATGGTTGAGGTCGCTTATGACATCTTTAATAAGCTTGTCGTGAAACTCTTTTCTGTGATGAAGTATTAAAGCTCCACATGTTGAGATTTTACAGCTATAGTAACCATCAGTTCTAGGCCGATCCGGAATTCTGTGTTTTTGTTGACATTTAGGACAAGGGATTATCATAGTGGCTAACTTCTAGAAGGCTAAACGGATTGACAACTAACTCCCGAGAGATATCAAGCACCTGTCGGTCTAACAAGTGATTAGACTGAATTGATTCCGTCTAACACCCCAAAATGGGATCATAGACAGAAATATTTCCGCCTAACACACCTTTAGAAGGCTATTAGACAGAAACCCGTCAGCCTAACATCTCCAATAAGCATATTAGGCTGACAGATTTCAATCTAACACACCATCTATTCTTCTGGATTAGTTTTTGAAAAATTTAACAAACTCAATAACTTCACGACATACCAGGTACAACTCACGTACACACAGGTCGTGCTTGATGAAAACCCATGTAAAACCGTCGCAGGTTACGCCAAAAGCGATCGAAGTATCCATAAAATCCCAAACCAGCATTGACTATTTTCTAAAATTTTTTGGAATATTTGGCGATCGGCAACAACCCACAGCCCAATAAATCCTCGATCGCTTTATGCACAAGCAACTGGTGCTGAGCGCATGCGGTAGCCGCTGTTTCTGAGTTTTCCGTTGCCTTGAGTCTGTAACTCATCGATCTTCACCAATCCACCATTAAGTTGCCAACTACGGGATAAGTTTGAATTCATTGCTGGTTACTAGCCGATATGGTACTTTCGGCGACTTGAAGTCCAGCCCACGAAGTACGTCATAGATTACTGCCTTATATTGTTTGCCCGTGTCTAGATCCGGCGCACTGTCTGCGGTATTTACGATGAAGCTGAGTGTTGATCTGGCAGGAACAATGATGCTCGGTGAAAGGCAAGCATCAGATGCGCCACCCCACACTGGACTATTTGAGCCACTCTTGAACAATGCCACCACGATATGTTCGTTACAGTTAACAATGTATAAGCTTCTCTGTTTGGCAGAGATTGAAATTCTTACCTTTCGCCCAGCCAAGGGCTGAGCCAATACATAGGTATTTGTGGACTGAGGCTCTGCCCCCTTGGGCGTTTGCTGAGTCCCGTTACTCGAACTCGACCAAATGGCCAAAGACATTAACAAGAAAATCAAGAGGTACGTTTTCATTGCAGCCTAACCATATTTACACACAGGATGTTTAGCGACTCAAACTCATGCTTATTGTACCGCCAGGGCGAAAATGTGATCGCAACAAAAAGTAAAGCTATTTATGTGAGTATGGCAATTTCTTGACTACTAAGCTATTTACAAAGTACTTTTCTTTCTAATGACGGGCTGCATTTTTAATTTTAAGTTAACGCAGCCTAGCCGTAAATCTAGTGAACCTGCAATGAATCGGCCACTTCCATTCACCATCAATCTCGAAGAAGAATTCCCCCTTCTGGATCATGCCCCCAGCATTGAAGCCATGATGTACTGGCGTACTCCTGCGGGAAAAGAACTAGACCAAAATATTCTTAAAGACGAGCTTGTAAAAAGATTTCCCGACTACCCATTTTGCCAACCACAGCATAGTATGGAGATAGTTGCTTCTAGTTCGCTGGATGGTACTTCTTCTGAAGTTAATCATCAAGTTCAACAAAATGGGTTTAGGTTACAGGATGCATCCAATCATCGAGTAGCTCAGTTCACTACTACAGAAGTCGTATTCAGTCACCTTCAGCCTTATGAGGGATGGGAAGAATTCCAGAACGAAGCGCTGAAGTTTTGGGATGTTTTCATAGAGCTAGCAGCCCCCACATCAGTCCAGCTACTAGGTGTCAGATATATCAATCTTATTCCCATGCAGAGTAATGAAAGTGCCTCTACCTACCTAAACTCCTTACCGATAGCTCTTCCTGAGCTGAATCTTCAAGCAGATTCATTCTTTTACCAAGACACGTATCAAATTCCAGGCTATTGCATTAACTGGGTTCAAACAGTTCAAGCAGAGTCTCTAGGAAATGAACGTTCTCTCATTGTGGACATTAATGTCCATACGACAGAACTTGTCAGTTCAGATCGGGAATACTTAATCAATCGACTAGATGAAATGCGCTGGATCAAGAATAAAATATTCTTCAGTTGCATCACCCAAACTGCTTACCAACAATTTGGAGCTTAAAGCCATGACCACCACAATCAGACCCCCAGGAATTAGCTCAACTGCTCAGTATCTTGATAAAATCAGCAAAGCACAAGAACAATACTTTAGCCAATCAGCAGCTTTCAGCAAACAGTCTGCCTACGAAGAACTGTTCAATATCTGGGAAGAATGCAAGATATCCAACTGGGATGGTCAGGATGCCTTCCCAGTAAAGGAAAAGACCTTGAATAACACACGTTCTTTCATGGATGCTTTGCCATTGGGTCATTCTTTACCATCTGTTGGTGTTGAGCCAGATGGTCATCTAACATTAGAATGGCATCGACACTCTCTGTGGACTATTTCGATCAGCATTAGTCCCGAAGGAATTTTGTACTATGCAGCCTTGTTTGGAGACAGTGATGTACGAGGCTCGGAGCCTTTTTTTGGAAATATCTCTCAATCACTACTCAATTTGATTAAACAAGCAAACATTGTATGATTGATCCGGAAAAGGTTTTGCCCGTTGCAGACAATGAAATGTTAGCTCGATACGTAACTCAAAGTGGGCAGTTTCGTAAAGACCAAACGGTCAAGCAAGACCTTTTTATGCCGCATCCATACAGTGAACTATCTGTGACACGTCACTTAGATGCTTCAGACAAAGAGATTTGGGCGGTCGGTCTTGATGTGTCAAATTCAATGGAAAAGCAGCTCTATGGTAGAGCTGATATTTTGGCTGACAAATGTAGAATTGACTCTTTACA
>JAYSWT010000067.1:0-1985 GCA_043717905.1 bacterium
CTAATGAAAACATCGATAATGTCAGTGGCTATCAAACACCTCGAACCCCACTAAGCGAGGACTCTAGCCCTCTTGGACATCTCATTAGTAGCCCAAAGGCAATAGACATCACAGAACTGACGGCGATCGCTCTCGGGAATGTCGATTGATCTCGGCCAACATTGGAGTAAATCAGACTCGTCGGGGGTATCCCTCCAACGACCTTGCCCCGTCAAAGTAACAGGCATTCCACCATTGGTAGATACACCTGATTCATACCCACTCGGGGGCGGCGGTAGGATTGAGTCAAGAAATTCACACACGCGATCGCCAATAACTGCCAATGGACCACCACCGATGATAGCGATCGATGCTGTCCCTGGCCAGTTCTCAATCAACCAGTTTTTATTAGCCTGCCAATACTGGGCAATGCTTTTCTCATCAACCATTTGAGGATTACTTAATCCCTCTAATGGATCTAGTTTTGCTTCCTCGATCGCCAGAGAAAAGCCCTTGTTGTTCGATCGATAATGACCAGTCTGCCCACCAGAGCAGAGATAAAGGCTCGTATTCCTGTGACCAAACATCACACAAGCCACATCAGATGATTGATACTTGTGGCCAATACTTAGAAACCTCTTAGTTAGACCCCAACCTTCAGGCTTAGCTGTAAACGATTTGAGCTTGACCTTAATTTGCCCTGTCGGAGTATCAAACCGCGACAACGCCGCCTTGATTTCGTTGCCTAGCTTGACTGTATCGCCTCGATCGAACTCAGCCGCAGGTAGTAGTAATTGCAAGCTCAGGTCACAAGCTTTCAGCCCAAACCTATAAGCAGCAACAGCAACAGCGGCTAATGTGCGAGGAACGATGTAATCAGACTTGGGCTTTACGAGTGGAATAGTCGCCCAGTATTTGCTTCTCGCTAACAGTCCCAGAGCATACCTTGATTCACCATGACCTACCCAGATATTCTTGCTCAGATCGATCGCAAAATCGTTGTCTAGCTCTGGTGGCATACTTTGAATTTCGATGATTTCTGGAGCTATACGGAAACCATAGACTTGATCCCCAGTGCTGGCGATCACCTTAATTCCACTACCACCGAAATCGATCGATAAATCTACCATGAGTAATCCTCTTGTCAATATTCATAATTAAAAGTCAACATCCATAATCAGAGGCTCATCGTTGTCCTCATCTTCAGTTTCAACCGGTGGCGTTTTCGGCTGTGGTGATGGTGGAGTGGGTTTAGCGGTGGGAATAGTGGCACTCCTACCCAGCTCTCTACTAATCACGATGCCTTTTTGAGAAGCGATCGCATTGTTAATTTCAACAGCCCTCAGCAACGCCGTGTTTGACTCGATCAGAGCTTGTATCAAATCTCCCTCTGAACTGCTGGTCTTCGCAAGTGCTAAGAACGAGTATCGATCGACCAATGAACTCATGACTGCATCCGGCTCGTCTTTGAGGTGGTCATAAATGGCCTGCTGAATTTTTGAGCGCTGGGCGAATGTTAGCCGGATCGTTGTCTGTTTGGCCACTAGATTAATTCTCCGATTCGTTAGTACAGATACTACGAATAAACTTCGGTTTTTAGCTCATTTGTAGCACAAGCCTAGAATGATATTAAATGTCATTTTACAGCATTTAATATCATTATTGTCATTTTTTGACATTATTAGACTTAATAATGTCAGATAAAAATTTTGAGTTTAGTCATTGAATGACTTTTAATGATACGAAAGTTGCTAATTTGTCATTGAATGACATTGTGCAGGTATGGATATTTGACGAGAGAATGCGGGCTTCAGGAGGGGAGGGGGGAAGGGAAAATGAGCGGGATTTTTGGGGGTATCTAGCCAGCAATGTAAAAGTGGTACCTTTGGCTGAAATTGGCTAGTGAAGAGGCTTAAAGCAAATATGGTCGAAAAGTTGATTTTTATGTTTCAAAGCGAAACTTTTCGTGCTTCACTCAAAACGCTCATGGATAGCGAAATCTCAAC
>JAYSWT010000068.1:0-1979 GCA_043717905.1 bacterium
CTAAGGAGTTAAAAACTAATTAAGTTTTAAGTTTAAATGCACATTTAATGAATAAAATCTCACTTGAGATTTAATTTTACAGGAAGTTTATTTGTTTAAGTAAACTATTTTACTTAACTGTCACGTTATGTGAGTTTAATTTTATGATTTTTATTTTAATTAATTTTGCTTTTCCTTAATTTTAGATCACCTGCGAAACTTGGGAGGAAGAAAATTTCATTTAAAGGTTAGCTTATATGTTATTAATAAGTTGTTAAAAGGTTTTTAATTAATTATTCACATTTTATCAGATATTTGATATTTTAAGATTATTCAAGGGTTATTAGTTTAGGTGGCGATCAGTTGGACATTCGCTGTCGAGTCAACCAATGTTGAAGGTAGTCTTCGAGGTTCGCCAAGACGCTGCGGTCGGTTGTGGAGAGTGCAGCAGTACTATTGGCTGGTCAGAGGCGTTGCACCACTAGCTGGACTCTGTGCCGACGCGCGCCTCGGCGATGGAGGATCCTTTGGACAGCCTCTCCATTAGTAGTGAGAGTTGCTCTATCTTTGCAATGCCTTTTTAATGCTTGTCGCGCAGACGAGCGTGCGACCAACGAAGAGCCCACCCAATCGCGCACTGCAAGCATCTCTCGCAGTCTCGACGAACCAGCATTTTGGTTTCGACAATTATCTGGACAAATTATGGGTAAAAGTGATCGAACTCTGTAATGCCAGGGTTTGTTTGCGCAATGTTTTCATTAATACATGATAATGATTATTTCTGGCTCTCAACGGTCCAAAATGTGAGATAGGGTACAAAACTTGTCTATGTCGACGTAATGTAGTTTTATTTATGAAATGTATTTGTTAGAAGGTGTTTTAATTATTATAAGTGGAGTATGTACATACTCGTATACAATAGCACCATGTGTGGGTCTTTGTGAGGTTAGGGGGAGAGTGCGTAGGTGAAGTAGCGGTGCATATGTGATTGTGTACCCCATGTGTTTACCACATTAGCCCCCATCGATAAGAGCGGAGCTTCTGCGGTGTTGAAGTTAGTTGAAGAGAAAAGTTGGGGTTACCTTTATAATTACGAGTGATGTGAAAACGCTGATGTGTCTACGTTATACTTTATATGTCTATATTTGTTGTATTTAATTTCGCGAGGAGGTACGTGCGGCAGTGATAACGAGTGACTGAAAACGTAAGAAGGTATGAGAGGAGTTGAAGAAGGTTTTAGTAAAACTGGTGTGCGACATATGGGAAGTGTGAAGAAAATGTCACCTTGGTCTTGTCCTAGTCAACCGTGGAGGTGCTCCTGGATAAGCGCAGGATTCTAGCTGGCGTGCCCATCGGATTCGCTGTGAGCGTGTGTTTGCTGATGGTGGGTTGTTGGGTGCGGTTATTATGTGTTGTGGTCTGGAGTTTGCTCTTGTGTTTTGATGCGTGATGATCTCTGTTAGTTGCTGGTTTGCTATGTCTGCTTCGATTGAAGCGTTATTGTCGTCAGTGCTATCTGCTTGGGGTGTAATTGTTTGTTCTGATGTTTTGATTTGTATGATTGGATTTGGTTCGCTCTCTTCCACGATGGGTGGTTGGGAGAGCGTTGGGATGAAAGTAGGTGTGCTCTCCCCCGCGTGGGGTGGTTGGGCGAGCGTCGGGGTGAAATTAGGTGCGTTTGTGTTGAGTGTTGTAGGTTTGGCAGGAGTGAGAATTTGGGGAACTAGTGGTGACTTGTCTATTGGAGGGATGAAGTGTGGTGGTTCCATGTTTGGTACCGTAATTGCGTTGTCCATATCAGCAAAAGGATCGTTTTCTGAGAAACCGAAAGCTGGTTTTAATCGTGATAAGTTAATGGTCTGAGCGGAACCATCTATGGAGAGTGTGGCGTAATTTCCTTGAATGCTTACCAAGGGATAAGGGCCGTTGTAGCGGGGATTCAACCCAGAGTCTGATATGCAACGGAGCCATACGTGTGTAGCCTGCTGGAAAGACTTAGG
>JAYSWT010000069.1:0-1977 GCA_043717905.1 bacterium
TAACACTACTGCAATTTCTAAGTGATCTGAAATATCCCGAATCTCTGATAAAGCTTTCTTGGGAATGCGCTGGGCTTCGTCAAAAATTATCATTTCAACCTGGCAACCACGCAAAACTTGATACAGTCTTTCTCTCAAATCTGGAATTCTGCCTTGGGTCGCTTGGTAGTTAAGACGCTGCAATAGTCCCACAAATAATCCACTCACTGATAAATCTTCGGGACTGTGCCAATAGATTACAGGAATGGTTGGCGGTTGACCTGTGACCTGAACTACCTTGCTTTTCAGCCTGTAAGTGTTACAGTTTACTGTTTTACCTGTGCGGGATTCACCCACAACTCTACAAGAGCGCCGAGCCAAGCGCTTACCATCCAACCAAAGATGAAAATCCAGCATCTGAGGGACTACTAAAACACGCTTCTTTCCCAGTTGGCGGATTTTTTTTTCCATGTCAGTTGATGTCATGACAGTTTCCTCCTAGTTGTCATTTGAATTGATAGCCATGCTCTTGGCATAACTGCTCGTAATCATAGACTTGAATTTTTGGTAATGTTGCGGGGTCAAATTCTTGTTCTAGTTCATCTTCATCCTCATCAATGTTTGGGGTTAAAGGGCTTTGGATGTGGCTAACAGGTGAAGCTTTCTCCCTTAGTAGATCTTCTACAAAGCGGTTTCGGTCATATCTCTCTTCTAATACCGATCGGTTCGTTATTTCCTTGGCAGCTCCACGCAGTCTCTTATTGATGGCTTTGGCATCCGCGAGGGTTAGTCTCTCAGCTTCTAGGGAATGGGCGTAAGCACGGGTCAGGAATACGTCCTGTCCACCTTTTTGGATGTACACCAACAAGGTGCTGATATCCAATGGGTTGTAACGTAGGACTACCGATTCTCCGGCGTACCCTGCCAGATACTCGCCTTTATATAGTAAATTGGAAAATTTTATATATCCGCCCTGATAAACTCTTCGACGGTCTTTCCGCATCAGCAGAATATCTAGCTCTCTTTCACTGATTAACGGGGGCTGAACTATTCTCCCTTCTTCCCACCGACCTATCCGACTTTGTTTTCCAATGCGTGAATCTGGCCTTTGATTGTAGTTATCTACTATGTATCTCACTAACAGTCGCTCCAAGTCTTGAAGAGTTAGACAAGCCTCAGCTTCTACTTTGGTACGGTGGCCTTTGAGACGTGCAGTGGTATAGCCTGGTAACGTGGATAACAGCTCTGTGTTGATTGTGCCAAATGGCCTTTACGATTCCGCCGTCTGATGGTTTGCGTCTCAGGCACAGGGTTATGCCTAAACTGGCTGCTATTTGGTCGATGTGCTTAGATGTAAAGTCTGCGCCAGCGTCTGTGTACAAGTATTCAGGCACTCCATAGGTTGACCAATCATTACTCAGTCCATAACTCGATCCATATTCTTTGGGCATGATTGAATGCCGCAGCGCAAGGCAGGTAACTGCTGCACTCGCTCCATTTAGGCCCAGATGAATACCCACGATACAACGAGAGAAGGTATCTACAACCGTTGTGATCATTGGTCTTCCCAGAATTTTCCCCTCGCTATCCACCAACATGATATCTGCATAATTATGGTCGCATTGCCATACTTGGTTGCTATATTTGATCGACAACTCTATTCCTTCTTTGGTGGTAATTTCGAGCTTCTCACCTTGCCATCCGATCGAGCCACTATTCTGCTTTTTCTCTTTCTTCTTTTTCTCTATTTCCAGCACTCTGTATACTGTTGTCCTGCCTGGGTAGTTTTTCTCTTCTTTCTCTTTTGCTGTACTTTCTACCAGGTTTGCAATCTGAGCCGCTGATGTACTCCTCATTCCACGGTTTCCTTCCCGGTAGCTTTTCTCGATAAACTCGCGCCATTCCTCGCTTACTTTTTCTTGACCTTGGTCTGAGCGCTCCCTACGGGTTATACCCTCTAGTCCTTCTTCTCGATATCTGTTTATATAGCGATATAAG
>JAYSWT010000070.1:0-1972 GCA_043717905.1 bacterium
AAGGTTGCGGTCTGTCTACATTACTATTCCGTGGCTTGAGCAAGCAGTGCGGTTTGCTTATCACAATTATGCGACACGTCCTCCTGGAGGTCACCCAAGCAAGCGATATTGGCGCAAAGAAAACTTTGATGCTTTCCTCCGAACATGTGCCATTGTCAAGTCGCTGATGACAGAAATTGCTAACTGCGTCCAGAAAAGCTTGCCTTGTCCAATACCAACTCTATGGACGAGAGGCAATGACTCTTTGAAACGGTGTCACTATGCAGCCATGCACATGATATTCCTGGGCCATGTCAAATCCAACTTTTTAATGATTCAACAGTGGCTCAAGAAGTACGAACTCTTTACTAACTTTGGGAAGCAGGCAAACCATGTTCTAAGGCATGTTCAGAAGTTGCGCTTGCGTCGTTTCAGTGCTCACCCGTTGGCTAATTCATCCCTTGGACCAGGCTCATGGGTCAGTGAGAATCATTTGTTTTGGGCAAGGGCTTCTAAGTATTTTTTCATGCTACCTGCCATCCAAAGCTGTTGTCGGCAGATTTCAACAAACGAAGTATTTCTTCAGGAGAGAAGAGTTGCGCAGAGATTTGTTGCTTCTGCGATTGCTTGCATTGGCTGCGTTATGTCTGACAAACGCAGCAATGATGGAATGTCAAGCATCATTAAGATATATATGGACACGATGGTGGAAATGGATGATGTCTTGTTAAATTCACAAGGAGGCCAAGGAGCTGCTGAAGATGGGGTAGATGGGGTATTAGATGGGGTAGATGGGGTTGGGGAGGCTAATGCTGATCATGCAACTCCTGGAAGACGTCGCAAAAAACCAAACAAAAGGCCCACCACTGGAAAGCACAACTTTGTCAAGTCAAACTCGTTAGGGCTTCTTGCTGCAGCAGAAGCACATGCATACTTCGGTCCTGCCATACTGAACTGGGAGGGAGGTTTCACGGGAGAGCGGAAAATACAAAATGTTAAACCACTTCTTGGCATTCGACGGTCAAATGCCAAGTGGGAGTCAATTGTGTTGACAAGGCTTTACAGGATGGAAACTATTGATTGGATGATTAATCGATATGAAAGTGAAGGCAAAGATAAACACAATCGCGTTGCTGATGGACTGTACCGGATCTTTCCGAGCCGGGAAGCTGCAATTGATTCAATCAAAAGTGTGATCCATTGTCTGCTATCGTTTCGAAAGGGAATCTCTGGCTACTATACAGGCCTAATGTTACTACGCAACCGGGTGCAACACGATCAAGTGTAAACCTCCTGAAAATTGGTTTGGATGATACCAGAGGAAAGGAAATTTGCGGCTGCTGGATGGCACCCATTACTGCAAGACCGGAAAACATGGATGTATTCGGTTTCGACTCAGTTAGAATGGTGGAGACGGTAGTTAAGCAGCATGTGCTAATGCTTCCGGAACTGAAGACCCAACAGAACAGAAATCAACAAGAATTGTATTTTGATAACATGTACTACTGTATAGGCGACAAGTGGATGGAACGTGATTCATCAGGTCAGTTCGTTGGGTACAAGATCACTACCAGTGAAATGTTCAAAGACTGGGAATCGATATGATATAAATGATGGTTGGAAGCAGGAATTCCCTTTCATCGGTGTTCAAATTGCATTCCTATTACCCAACCAGTTGCCATTTCCGCTGACGCCAACGATGCAGCGCCGTGATCTGATCAGTTTGGTTTCCGGTCCCAACACTATTGGTTCAGTTACGGATTCCAACACTACTGCTATATTATGATGCTGATGCTGTTGCCGCCAACGCTGTTGCCATTTCCGACGCCAACGCCAATGCTGCCGCTGTTACCGACGCCAATGCCGACGCTGTTGCTGATGTTGTGCTGTTGCTGCGGCGCCGTACTCGGTTCAGTTACCGCCAACGCTGTTGCCATTTCCGACGCCGGCGCTGCTGCTGTTGCAAACGACGATGTTGCTGTTTTGCCATTGC
>JAYSWT010000008.1:0-2516 GCA_043717905.1 bacterium
TGGATAATAATTATATGATTACTTTACTGGCAACAGCTTTTTCAAAGCTAGAAGTTACGGCCTAATTGTCAAGAGCGTTTGAGATGCGCTTACCCTGCCCATATAAGTACAGTAAAAATAACTAGCCGATCGACTCTCTTGGGCATACCAAACCTTCCGATTCCTGCACAAATAACCCTGCGGAACCCCATTTTTCACCCCCACCTGCAAATACTCATACAGCATCGGATACAGCAGCTTCACCTCATCGATCGCCAACCGACAATCCAAAACAAGCAACTGCTTTTCCATAGCTGGAAAACCCAGTTCATCAGCCCTCACCTCTGTCTCCACCAAATATCGCGGACTCGGCAAAATCGGCCTAAACTGCGACAACGGCAAACCCTTAGCGTCAATATCTTCCCGCGTCAAAATAAAATACTTATTGTCACCCGTCGCGATCCCCCGCTTCACCGTAAAAAAATTACCCAACCTCGGCACCGCTAAAACCTCCCGCTCTTCACTCAATGGAAACCGCGTCCACTTCTTTTCTGCCATCAAAACCTGAGCATCAACCATTTTTTCATGACTAGGAAGACCGATCGACCCACCATAACTAAACCTGACCTGTTCCCCCATTACTGGCTTGCGCATCTGTAGCCACACCACCGCCGAAGAAACCAAAGCATCATCAAACTGCACATCCTTCGGATCAAACCGATGAATCCGCAGCAAACTCACTTCCCGCAACAAATAATCCTTAACAGCCTGACCATAGTTAACATCCATAAACTCACTTGGTATCAACCAAACTGCAACACCATTATCTTTCATCCAACCATGACACAATGCCATAAAATAGCAGTACAAACCAGCCAAACCAGACAGCTTCATATTTGCAGCAACCAACGCCTTTTGATGTAACCTTTCCTTTTGCCCATTAATATGATGATGTCGAACATAAGGCGGATTGCAAACAATTAAATTGAACTTTTCGCTATCTCTAACCGGTGCAGACATCTTGGTAAAATCAGCCAACCGATAATCCAAAACACTTCCAGCCCATAAAGCGCCAGCAGGTTTCCCATAATGCTCATCCACTTCAAACCCCTGAGCTGCTGCAATCGAGAACGGCGAACAAGCATTATTAAGCGCACTAAAGAAAACTCCAGTCCCGATCGCTGGATCAAGAAAACAAATCTTCTCCCCTTTGGGCATGATTTTCACGACATCGCGCAAAATATCATTAGCAAGATTGATCGGCGTGGCAAATTGCCCCAAGATATTGCGCTGTGCCGGAGTTTTCTGCAAATCTAACTCTCGCTGTATAGATTGTCTTTGGGCTTCAAGTTTTGTAGTGTTCTTCATAACCCAAACTGTGCCAGATCATCAATCCGGTGTTCCCAAACCCAATCAATACCCTCTGCTGCTTCATACCCTAAATAGCCAGAATCAAAATAACCACAAAGAAACAAATCAAAAGTGATTTTATCACCATAGGTTTTGCGTAGTTGCTGAATCTTCACAGCTTCTTCCTTCCGCCGCTTATTGGTATTAGTGAAATCTCCTGCCGATTTCGCCTCAATTAATATCGGGAAATCACCTGAGCTAGCATTCTTACTCATAACTACTGCATCGATCGGAATATTGATTCTTTTACCTCCATCCATCGTAATTGGCACATTAAAACGAAATGAAAATGTTCCCACAGGGAGAGCCAAAAAATCTTTAGCCTCCCCCTGTTTTAGCTCTCGATACCCCCGTGCTTCCAACCATGACCTAATTGCGGCAAGTTGTCTTTTTTCTTGAGCATTCCGAATAATAGGGTTAGCTACAGCTCCACAAAGCCGATCGGCCACAATGACTGATGCCCGCTGTACTTCCTCTGCCGTGCCTGGAGTTCCATGCTGCTTCCACACAAAAATATCTGGATCAGCCATCCTCTCGATAATATTTCCTATTTTTTCTAACTGCTCCATGAGTTCTGACTGTTTCATGGTGGGAGGAACACGCTGTTCATCCTCCATATTTTTAACCAGATTCGGTGAAACACCCGCCAGACCAACTAACCGATCACGAGCGATCGGTGGACAGGTAGACATTCTCAGCATTGGTAGCACTGCTGGATTAGCCTGTAAAGTTTCAGGACGGATATTTGTCAAGTTTTCAGTGAGCTGAAGCGCTAGTTCGACCTGCTTTGTTGTCCCTATTCGAGTTTCCCTGAATGCCTGAGGAGCGAAAGCCATAAACCACTCATTGTAGAAATTGACTGATCTAGCAACATCAGCTTTCCATAAATCTACTTTGTCACGATTAACCGCCACCATTTACTCCTAATGCTGCAAATTATAATGTGAGCCGCTTGTTACGCACCCAATTTAGAGCTAAGTATCTTCATAGAGAAATTCTAGCCTCTTTGTGACACACTTGATCATTAGAATGATACACTTTAGATATCCTTTTTTGATACTGGGCTATGAAAACACAAGTTGGTCAATGGGGAAACTCTCTAGCTTTACGCATACCCAAATATGCCG
>JAYSWT010000071.1:0-1972 GCA_043717905.1 bacterium
ATTCAGTTTTGGCGTCGGTACAGCGTCAGGTAGATCGGCTTTTTTGGCAGGAAAAAACGGTCGGTCATTTTTCATTTTTCCGTAATTTGAAACGCCGCATCATGTAGACGGTACATAACTATGCATAACGCGCCGAATATCAGCTCAAAAGATTAAGTTTTGGCGTCGGTACGGCGTCAGGTAGATCGGCTTTTTGGCAGGAAAAAACGGTCGGTCATTTTTGATTTTCCCGCAATTTAAAACCCCACATCATGTAGACGGTACAACGCTTTGTTGAAAGCTGTGAAAACCAACTTTTCTAGTGAAGATTTGAGTCCTCTATGACGCCTTGGATAATTCGCTTTTTGACTCCTTTTTTTGGTCTTCCGGGTTCGGAAATTATCTTCTGATCGGCTGTTGCGCTGCACGCCACGCCCCGCAATTTTGCACAGTGCTTTTCATGGCCAACCCAACGGTAAATTGCCATGCATCGTTGTCGCACAAGTTCCGCACGCCTTGTTGGAAGATTACGTCAGTAATCTTTAGAGTATTGGATGCGGGCCGGGAGACGGCGTTTTGCAAAAACGTATTTTGGGTGTTGTGATCGTGCCTCAAGGTTCTGTTCGCTGAAATTTGTTCCATCGGGTGTCCCACGCCACGATTGACCTTCCCACAAGCTCAGAAAATCCATTCGAAGACGAGAACTTGTTCGAATTGGAAAAAAACGATATTTTGACAAAAAAAAACACCTCTAAAAAACCGTACAAACCCCGTCTTTTCTCGACGACCAAAACGTTAGCTCCTAATCCGGATCGGCACGGCTGTACACCAAGCGACGGCCCACCTGACTGTGATGCGTTTGAAGCATGCGGGTAAGCCCTTAGCTGAGGCTAACAAAACAAGGTTAACCAAAGGAAAAGAAAAGTAAAGAAAACCACGTCGGATACCATAGTATATAAAGATCTGTCGGACCAAAGAAGCCGATATGTTCACAAAAAAGACGGACAAGGCCACGTTACGTCATGGCCAGTACCCAAATTGTCTGCGCAGCTCGTGTTGCGGCCGTGACGAGCAGATCGGCGGCCCGCATTGGAGAGGGAAAAAAACCTTGAACCGTGTTTTTTGTCAAAGTACACTCAGAGTTGAACCCCTTGACATAAGTAACTATTTGTAGCTCGTACATTGAGCAATCGAATGGACGTTCGCGGTATTTGAAAAACGACCACCACAACAAGCTGTGAGACGATTTGTGCCAGAACCGAAATGTGGGATCACCCATTCCACATCGAAATCCAATTGACCAAGACTAGCATCACATAGATGGTACATAAGTATGCTTATTGCGCCAATTATCAGCTCATAAGATTCAGTTTTGACGTTGGTACGGCGTCAAGAAGGTCAACTTCTCGGCAGGATTAACGGCCAATTTTTTGTTTATTTTTCCGCAATTTGAAACCCCGCATCATATAGACGGTACATAACTATGCTAAACGCGCCAAATAGCAGCTCAAAAGATTCAGTTTTGCCGTCGGTACGGCGTCAGGTAGATCGTCTTTTTGGCAGGAAAAACCGGTCAGTCATTTTTCATTTTTCCGCAATTTGAAACCCCGCATCATATAGACGGTACATCTGTTAAACAACAACGCAGGTGTCCTAAGGCGAGCTCAATGAGAACAGAAATCTCATGTTGACCAAAAGGGGAAAAGCTCGCTTGATTTTGATTTCCAGTACGAATACAAACTGCGAAAGCATGGCCTATCGATCCTTTAGATCTGAGAAGCTTTCAGTTAGAGGTGCCAGAAAAGTTACCACAGGGATAACTGGCTTGTGGCAGCCAAGCGTCCATAGCGACGTTGCCGTTTGATCCTTCGATGTCGGCTCTTCCTATCATTGTGAAGCAGAATTCACCAAGCGTTGGATTGTTCACCCACTAATAGGGAACGTGAGCTGGGTTTAGACCGTCGTGAGACAGGTTAGTTTTACCCTACTGATG
>JAYSWT010000072.1:0-1969 GCA_043717905.1 bacterium
GGTAAGGATCTGGTCCCGGGTGGTAGGTACCTCCCAATCCATTGACTTGTAGGTTACCAAGGAAATGAGAGGTACGTTCTTGTCTCCACTTGCAGCAATGCGCCCATACTCAGCAATGTTGGGGTCATTTGGATTAGAAGCGAGTAGATCGGCTCTGGTCGTTGCATGCACAACACTGTCTGGATCCCAAAGTAGATGCTGGGCGGTGATGTCAGAGTAGCGTTGCATTTGCTCATCAAGGGCAAGAACAAGCCCTTGATTATCCTCAAATGAATGGTCGCCGTCGTTGCAACAGATCTCTATGGGTGAATGCCTGTTCTTTCCCTTTGCTGCATTGTGACTAGTAGACCCCTCACCAACAATGATACAATCGTCATCTTCATCGTCATTGCTATGGTCGTGGCTTGTTGTCCATGACTTCAATGCACCAGATTTGTTCCCACCACTCCTGCCTGATATGTTGGTGCCGTCCCTTTTTTCCAACACGGCTAGGTCTGTTCCGTTAGAGTTTGTGCAGAGGCCGTCCCTTTCACGTCTGTTGGTGCTATTGTCTTTATTAAAGACGGTCTTGTAGACATCGACTTTTTTGAGAGCAAGGGGGTGTTTTGTGGCTTGTAACCTTGTCCTGAGCCTTTGTTGAGACTTGTCTTTCCGCCAATAGGTCTGCCGCTTTTCCTGCTTGCTAGTAGGCAAGTTATTGATAGGAACGTAGTCACGTTTCTTCTTGGTAATCGCATAATCATTCTTTCGTTGAAAATCTAACTTGACGACATCATGTTGGAGAGTCAGGAGAGAGTTAGCAGCTTGGATCCTATTCCTATATTGAGCCGTGTCCTTCTTCCACTGATTCTTTTGTTTTTCCTTGTTGCTCTTGGACAAATTTTTGATGGGAACATAGACACGTTTCTTTTTGGGAATCACACTTTCTTTGTTTCGATTGTAAGATTTTTTTTCCTGTAGAGCTCTTTTCAGCCGATCACGGTCGATTTCTTCCTGATTTCGTGCTGCTGCTTTTTGCTTGCGAAGCATGCTGGCTCTCTGTTTATCATGCTCCTTTACTTCGGCCTGCGAGAGCAACTTCCTCTGCTCCTTTGATAGACGAGATAGACTAGAACTGAGAGATGGTGTAACGGAGCATTCTCCTTGGTGTATCATAGTGTTGGGAGAGCTGACCATGCTTTCATTGCAAACGGCTTGTTGTACTGATAGAAAATGGACAACAGCAACACCACTAGTTGACCACACCTATGACTTTTGAATACCGTTTTGGTCCTGACAAGATATTGCAAAAAAATCATGTCAGGGGTACGTCCAAATTTGTTTGGTCTTGACAAGAAAAAAAAAGAAATTCTTGTCAGCTGTCAGACCAATCAGCAAGCAAGTGGCCGCCTTGTGGTATTGACATGGTTCGTTGCGCTGGTTGATAGTCAAGGTGCACTACCATCATGGCTCGAGGAATGATGGGAAGAAAAGTTGGGGTGGCTAGGAGAAAGTTACCTATCCGTGCCGCAAGAAAGAAGAGCGTTCTTGAGAAGGCTACCGTTGACGAGCCTGCAACGGTGAAGAGTCAAAAAACGAGGGTGCGTACCAAAACGAGGATTGCTGACATGCCTGAGGAAAGGCAGGTGGTGGTG
Organism: bacterium; assembly: GCA_043717905.1. Taxonomy (GTDB): domain Bacteria; phylum Patescibacteriota; class Minisyncoccia; order Phycocordibacterales; family UBA6899; genus MHLP01. Next base: position 1,635 of record JAYSWT010000072.1, read on the forward strand.
AGAAAGCAAAACAGAGACGCAACTGCAAAGAAGCGGGCAAAAGGAGGAAAAGCTCTAAAGATAATGGAAAACAAGTTGGCTGAAGACTGCTATGTCAAAAAAATCATAATTGTAAGTGTGGTGTTGCTCTACTGTGGCATATGCGTTGCCACGCCATTCCAGGATTGCCTCGTTTATCCATGATTATTCACCATGCCCATGTACTATGATCACTGCTTGCATCATTGCCAACAGCCTAGAGTAAACAGTTTGTTGAAGGGGGGTATTCTGGCTTGGAAAAATGAAAGCAGCCTCGCCATTTCAAACAACAAAGACCTGCTTTCTATGGTCCAATT
>JAYSWT010000073.1:0-12655 GCA_043717905.1 bacterium
TCCTTGAGGACCTCTTTGATTACTTCTTTTTCTACAATTTTTTCGACAATACGCTCGACTATCTGTGGCTCCGCGGAAACCTGAATGACGGGAAGCGCATTGTCCAAGGGCGGCCCTTGGATAGAGGGGTCTGGGTCGGTAGTTTGGAGAACAGGAAGTGCAGGGTCCTCAGTCGGAATCGCCACCACCTCCACCTCATTCGACACACTCACCTCTTGTACAACATTGGCCGTACCGTTCACACTAGAATACGCCGCCACTCCTCCCCCATCCCCCGCATTAGTATTCCCCTCATCCATAAAAATATTTTAGCAAAGAATAATCGTGATACTCAATCAATACTATCCAAGGACCTCCTTTGGATGTCTGAGGATTTTAATATTGATCTGATTCGATAAGTTTGGTTAAGAATTCCCTATCAAACTTTTGGTGCTCTCCAGCTAAATGATGTTTGTACGCTAAAAGTACCTTCGGATGCATCAATGTGACTGGCACCCCTTCTATATCTTTTATAACATCGGGCCACTTTTGATAAATTTCTTTGTTCTTTATCCACTCGTTCCGGTCTACACTTTTCATCAGGAGAGTATCAACATCCGTCAAGTCAATATCCTGGCCGTCATAAGACAGAGACAGTGTCAAACAGTCCCACTTTTCATCGAGATAGTGCTTTGGTCCTATGACAACAAATTCTTCCACTAACGGAATAAGTCGAGAAAAATTTTCGCCAGAAAATGAAATATCTATATCATTTACTTGTCTACCAGAGCCATAGAGAAATGTTGCAGTACCGCCACCAATACGATACGGCATATTATGTTCATTTAGGATTGTGCTGATCCACTTAAGCGCCTTGAGGGTATTTTCATTCATGGATGAAGTATATCAAAAGTATATGCTGGCCGTCTGGGACGAAGTTGGAATTACTTTAAAAACAAACGAGTGACCTGAGTCACCCGTCGAAATGCTCTCACTGCGTCCTTTCAATCTGCACTGGACAAACGGTGTAGAGATGGGACACCGACGAATGAACGGGGTTGGCGAATGCAATAAGCATGGTACGCACTCCTTGGTAAACACCGCTCGACTGTACCACTCCGCGAGTACCAGTCGGAATGTGGTCGCCGAATTCGGGAATCGGTTTCTTCAGCTTCAACCTCGTGGTCGAGATCACCTTATCGCCTGACTCGAAATGTCGCATTTCTGTCTCCTTGTTGCGTCACGTAACTGAAGTCACTCTACAGAAACGTTTATTATTTGCAAACCGAAAGACCCCATTCGGGGCCCCTGAGCCGATTGCTGGCCGTCCGAGATGGTGGTGGAACTTTATTGCGAGTTCCTAATGGTTAAATATTCTTTCACGCCTTTCAACCATCCACCAGTAAAATAATCCTCGGGCTTAAAATTTTTCGGGTCAGCCCAGAATATTTCAGTGTGCCGCTGCGACAACCTGATTTCTCCACTTATTAAATCTGCTCTGTAACCCACAGCAAAAATCCTCACCGTGGGATTACCTTGGGCATGCTCCACTCTTTCGTGCCTCATGAAAACAACAGGCTCGTGTAGTTTATAGTTCACATCTTCACCTAATTCTTCCGATATCTTCCTTTTTACAATATCTTCCATCGAAGTTTCAAATTCATCCTTTTTGATTCTCCCACCTGGTAAATCCCAGACTCCAAAGTTGTCTTTTGCAATTAGAAACTTACCACCTTTCTCTAAAAAGACTTTTACTGCTACAAAATATGTATCTTTTTGAGTTATGTCTTTATCTGCCATAAAAGATACTTTAGCATTTCATATCTCAATTAACTAGCTGCGACTCCTGAACGAAGTTCGAACTATTGCAATGACAGGAAACACGGTTTTCGCGTCACCATAATTAATTACTAGGTAATTTAACTCTTTAATTTTGATTCCACTTGCTTTAAAAGCACTGCATTTGTTGCCACGATAATCGAGGATGCGGACATAAGGAGAGCTGCAATTTCAGGGCGAAGCGACCAACCAAATGTTGGGTAGAATACCCCGGCAGCGATGGGAATCGCAAGCACATTATAGATCGCCGCCCAGAACAAATTCTGCTTCATTTTGCGCACGGTGGCTTTCGAAAGTCTAATCGCAGCAACAATATCGTAAGGATCCGACTTCATGAGGACAATGTTTGCCGTTTCTATGGCAACATCCGTCCCTGCGCCGATGGCAATTCCGATATTCGCTTGTGCCAATGCAGGTGCATCATTCACCCCGTCACCCACCATTGCGACAAACTTACCCTCATCTTGGAGTTTCTTCACATAGCTTGCTTTGTCTTCTGGAAGCACCTCAGCAAAGACACGTGAAATACCGAGCGACGACGCGACAGCCCGTGCTACTTGTGTATGGTCCCCTGTGATCATTGCAGGCTCTATACCAAGGGCTTTGAATGCATCAATTGTTTTTTGAACACTTGGTCTCACTGGATCTGTGACTGCAATCATTCCCGCAAGTAATCCATCAACCGCAATCAAACTAAGTGTTTTTCCTTCGGCAAATAATTTATTAGCAATTTCTTTTTCCTCGTTTTCAATCACGACATGTTTATCAGCGAACAATCGTTCTGTTCCCACAAGAACCTTTTTGCCTTCAATGACAGCCTCAAGTCCGAGACCAGAAAGTGACAGGAATTGCTCGACAGATGCCGATACCGTAAGATTTCTTTTCTTTGCTTCATCGAGTATCGCTTTCGCAATAGGGTGATTTGATTTTGCTTCGATACTTGCGGCAAGTTGCACGATCTCAGATTCCGAGATACTCCCCAAGGCAACAATATCAGTCACTCGTGGTTTTCCCTCAGTGAGAGTACCGGTTTTGTCGAGTACTATCGCATCGATCTTCGACGCACCCTCAAGGGTGACAGCGTCTTTAATAAGGATATTATTGCGCGCACCGAGACCAGTACCAACAGCGACTGCTGTTGGTGTTGCCAATCCCAATGCATCAGGACATGCGACCACCACGGTTGCGATCGCAAAGGTAAGCGCAGTCAAAAGCGACGCATTGAGGGCAAAATACCACACGAAGAATGTTGTTACCCCGGAACCTATCGCCAATATGACGAGCCATGCTGCCCATTTGTCGGCAATGCGCTGACCGGGTGCTTTTGAATTTTGCGCCTTCTCAACCATTGCGATGATCTGTGCAAGTACTGTGTCTTTCCCAACCCCCGTAGCGCGAAAAGTCGCTGATCCATTCTGGTTAACTGAACCACTGACAACTTTATCGCCAATTATCTTTGCAATCGGCAAAGATTCCCCCGTAATCAAGGATTCATCGATGGCCGTTTCTCCCGAAACGATCTCTCCATCAACAGGGATCTTATCTCCAGGACGAAGTAACACAATGTCACCAAGAACAATCTCTTTGCTTTCCAGCAAAAGCTCTTTGCCTTCACGGATGACGGTCGCTTGGGTTGGAACAAGATCAAAGAGTGCCCGAAGCGAATCTGACGTTCCGCGTCTCGACTTCATTTCCATCCAATGTCCAAACAGCACAAATGTCACGAGCATCGCTGCCGCTTCATAGAATGCTTCACCAGAAGCATTGAGTGCAAGTATAATACTGCCGATATACGCTGCCAATACTCCGGTCGCAATGAGTACGGACATGTTAAGTTTGCGTGCACGAAGCGAGTGATATGTCCCGACAATGAAGATCGAACCCGTCCAAAAGACTATTGGTGTCGTGAGCAGAAAGAGCAGAAAATTCTTCGAAATGGGCGATGGAAGTGAGATCCCGAACAACATCTCTCCCATTGGGGAGTAGAGGATGATCGGGATCGTGAGCGAGAGCGAGATCAAAAATCTCCGTCGCATATCCCCCTCCATTTCCTTCGCCATGCTTGGATCGGTCATCGCACGCTCCTGATCCATATGACTCATGTGCGTCATATTGTCATGACCATGTCCAGCATGTGCTTCTTTTTTATGAAGTGAGTGATTCATGTATACATTATAGCCCTTTACAGTAGCAGTAAACGTCTATCTACATTTTCATACCAGGCATATCTTGCATGTTTCCATTGTCAGTCATGCCCATCATGTTCCCACCTGTCATGCTCTTTCCGTCTGCTTGGTGTTTTTTGCCGACGGCTGAAAGGTCCTTGCCCATCATTACCATTTCTTGATCGTTATACTTTGTACCACGATCTTGAAGTACTGAGCCCGCTTGAATCATCATTCCACCTGCTTTCTCCATGTTTGTGCCGTCAGTTTTCATCATGTCTGTCATTTGCTGTACCTGCGAGGCATTTGCAGCACTTGGACCATTCTGCCCCACAACATACCCACCGACACCACCTAGGGAGAGTGAGATGATAATTGCGAGAATAGTTGTTGCGTTGTTCATATTGATTTTGTTGTTATAAATTGAATTAATTAATACTCTCTACGAGTTGCACTGGGCTATTGCGTCCGTAAACGTTTGCTATAGACTCGGCTAGAAACCAGAAGATTCTCCTTTTGCACTCAGTGCCGCATTCTTTCCAAAGCGGTAGAAGAGCGCGGGGGTGAGAAATAAAGATATTGCAGTTGACGAGAATAGCCCTCCAAACACGACCACTGCGAGTGGATGGAGTAGCTCTTTTCCTGGGTCACCCCCAGCCAAGAGGAGTGGCACGAGTGCCAATGATGTGACCAGTGATGTCATAAGTACCGGCGTAACGCGATCAAGTGTGGCTTCCAAAATTGTTTCTGATGTAAAAGCCTTCCCCTCACGAATAAGCGAGAGTACTCGTCCGATGAGCATGATCCCATTTCGTGAGACAATTCCCGCCAATGAGATAAAGCCAACGAGGTGCGCAAGATTCACCACTCCGCCTGTCATCCATATTCCAATCATTCCACCAATGAGCACTGTCGGGATGTTAGCCATAATGAGCAGTGCGATGGGGATGGACTTAAATGCGTGATAGAGAATTCCGAAAATCATTGCAATTCCCAAAAGAAAGACGAGGGAAAGCCGACGCGTGCTTTCTTTCTGGCTTTTATATGTGCCCTCATATGATAGTGTTACCCCGCTTGCAAAACGCTCCTTATCAAGTACCAATTTTGCATGCTCGACTGCGCCAACCACATCCGACCCTTCATAATTCGCAGACACAATGAGCACACGTTTACCTGCCTCGTGCGAATATTTATTTCGCCCACCAGTAACCGCGACATCTCCTGCGAGACCAAGTGAACTCACGTTTTCAAACGGAAGTGCAATGTCACGAAGCGATGCTTGTGTTCCTTTTGACTCAAGATCAAATCTCGCAACTACATCAACTGACGCTCCACCAATGCGCACTTGTCCCAGAGTGTCTCCCATGAGTCCCATTTCGAGATCTTCAGCAACTTTCCCCGGAGAAATCCCTGCTTCGGCAAGGCGATTGCGATCAAGATAAATGTGGAACTCTGGCACCATCGTATCTTTTCCTATCTGCGCATTTTTGACCCCCGGTTGTTTTTTGAGTTCAAGAATGACGCGATCTGCTGCCCGCTTCATACCTTCAAGATCGTCACCAAATACTTTGATTGCAATGGGGGCACGCACACCAGAGAGCAACTCCTGCATCCGGTGTGTAATCGGTTGACCGAGACCAAAGTCAGCTCCGTCAAAGCGGGAAAGTACCTTCTGGATATTTTTGAAGACTTGAATACGATCAGGTATATATTCAGGTTTTATAAGGATTTGCATTTCGCTCGCATTTGATCCACCGTCGTGTGCGTCTGCGTCAGCTCGCCCTGTCATGTTCGAAACCTTAGCAACACCGGGGACTTCTTCGATAGCACGCGCAACCTTTGCGACATATGCGTTGGTTGTTGCAAGGTCGGTGCCGACTTGGGTAAATGCCATCACTGTTGCTGAGCCTTCGTTAAACGTGGGGATGCCTTCCTTTCCAGCAAAGAGGTACATTCCGAAAGTGAGTAAAAGCATAATGAGCGTCACTCCACTAATGAGTTGCACATGGGTGATACACCATCGTATGCGTGGAGACATCCACTCCTTTGTCTTTTGTACCAGTTTCGTTTCTTGTTCGTGCCCACGCAGTGTCTTCTCGCGAAGGAGAAGTGCGGAGAGCACCGGGATAACCGTAAGCGATACAAGCATTGATGCCAGCAGTGATACGAGGTACGCTACACCGATAGATGCGATCAATCTTCCCTCAAGCCCAGGGACAAAGAAGATTGGAAGAAATACCACTGCAACAAGTATCGTTGCATAAACAATTGAGTTGCGCACTTCGCTCGATGCAGAAAGCACCACCGCTTCTCGATCCTCTTTACCACCTTTGGTTTTCCAAAGTCGCAAACGCCGAAAGACATTTTCAACCCCCACAATTGCGTCATCAACAAGCTCTCCGACCGCGACAGCAATTCCGCCGAGAGTCATCACATTGACCGAAAGACCAAACTGCTTAAAGACGATTGCAGTGACGAGGATGGAGAGCGGTATTGCTGTGAGCGTGATCGCTGTTGTGCGCACATTCATGAGGAAGATAATGAGGATGACAATAACAAGTATCGTGCCATCACGAAGTGCGTCAGTAACATTTCCCAGCCCCGCATGGATGAATTGCTCCTGGCGAAATAAGTCACCATGAATCGCCACCCCCTTGGGCAACCCAGACTGAAGTGCAAGTAACGTTTCATCGATTCCCTCAGTGACCTTTAATGTTTCCGCATCAGATTGTCGAATGACGCGTAGAATCACCCCAGGCTTCCCGCTAATTGCTGCCGAGCCGCGCACTGGGCTAGGGCCCTCTGTTACTTCTGCAATATCAGCCAAGCGAATGACTCTATTTGTTTCCATATTTCGCCCCACTGCCATTTCACGGAGTTCGGCAATATCTTTTGGTGCGACAATGATGCGGATCGGGTACTCTTTGCCTCCTTCTGCAAGAATACCTCCGCCTTTATTGGTGATCGCTGACGCGATATTACTTCGCACATCTTCAAACATCACGCCCGTACGGCGCATACGTTCAGCGTTGAGGTTTATTTGCCACTCGCGCACATCGCCGCCCATCACTAGGACAGTAGAAACACCAGAAATTTTTAAGAGTGCAGGACGAACAGTGAAGTCTGCAATCGTGCGCAGTTCCATTCCTGATATTGCAGCATCAGTTGCGCTTAGTCCGACCCAAACCACTTCGCCGAGCAGAGAGGATTGAGGTCCAAGCATAGGCTTCACATTGCTGGGAAGTACCACTTGAGCAAGTCTCTCCTGAACGATTTGACGATTGCGGTAGTTATCCGAACCCCAGGCAAATTCAAGATTAATGATTGCACGACCGAGCGATGCACTTCCGCGCATACGCTCAACTCCCGGAGCTCCTGCTACTGCAGCTTCGATCGGGGTGAGAATGAGCCGCTCGACCTCCTCACTTGCCATTCCCTCACCTTCGGCAAATATCGTGACCGTAGGTTTGTTGATATCAGGAAGTATGTCCACTTTCATCGTGAGCAAACTCCATGTACCGATAACCACGATCAAGAAAGTAACAAACAACACGGCGAACTTATTTTTCAGAGACCATGAGATAATATTGTTAAACATGATGTTGATATTATTCGTGACTATGCATATCCATTCCTTCCATGTTCATTCCATCCATACTTTCAGATTTGCTATCGGCGTGTTCGTCATGTTTTGGCATAAGTTCGCTTAGTAGCATATCTTCATGCATCTGTGTGGTTGGGGAAACAACATAACGATCACCGTTTACTAGTCCTTCGTATACCTCAATAGTTGCTCCAAGAGTACGACCGAGTTTGAGTTTCTTCGCATAAAGTCGATCTGCACTTGAAACTCCAAAGACAAACGGCATTCCATTTTCATCCCACGTAATTGAAGAAAGCAGAATGGTGACAGTCTTGCTGTTGCCGTTAAGAAGAACGCGGACAGATCCACCAACTGGCCATTCGCTCGTTTCAATGAAAACCGCATCTGCCATATATACACCCATGGTATCTACTGCTGAGCCTATGCCTACCAACCGAGCAGTCTGCATATCAGAGGGGAAGCCGGGGCGAACGACACGCAGAAGAGTTCCAATTGTCGGTTTTTGGGCAATCACAGGAACGGAAAAACGGATGGTTTTTTCATTTTTCCCTTCGCTTGTGATGATTGCTACGGGCATACCAGGAGAGACAAACTCACCAGGTTTTTTAAGTATCGTCGAGACGATACCACTTCGTGGAGATACAATGACATTTCCTCCATTTATTGTGTTGTGCACAGTGTTGTAAGCTGCCTCTTTTGCGACAACTTCACCCTTTGCAATTGCGAGGGTTTTGCGAAGCTCGGATACTTGCGCATCAATCTCTTTAATTTCAGTTGAGTATTCTTGGCGTGTGTTTACACTTTCAAGTTCCGACGTTCGGAGAGCATCAAGCGCCTCAATAAAGTCTTTTCGTCCACTGACAAGGCTTTCTTTAAGCATGGCGAGGTCACTTTCTGTGAGCGTACTTCCGTCCGGAAGCGACGCATTTGCAAGTTTTATTGTATGATCAAAATATGCAAGTCCTGAATTTTCAGGGACGAAAGTGTCGTTCTTCAGATCTGTGTGCGCTGCATAGAGCACACCAGGGTATCCATCCCTCAATTGTGAGTTTTGTGCGCCAATAGGTGACCTGAGTACAACCGATTGATACGTTGTGGGTATTGTCGAATTTCCAGATATATACGGATATGTGGTTGCAATCGCATTCTCAAGAACACTGCGGACGCTTTTCTTTTTCACCGCGATTAACGAACTCGCGGCAGTTGTTTGTACTGCATCAAGCAATTCTCCAGTTTTTGTTGAAGAGCGCTCAATCGACTCACGCTGAGAAAGCAACTGCGCAATGCGTTCGGCAACATAAGTTACCTCAGCATCTGCATTGCTTCGTGCTTTTGCAAGCCCCTCCGCTTCCCCTGCCAGCATGCTGACAAGCTCTGGGGTGAGGGGTGGGCGTGAGAGGATGCCGAGCACTTGACCAGCACGTACTGCCTCGCCGATATGTACTCGCCACTGCGATAGTGTCCCCCCTCGCTCAGGCTGAATCTCAAGATTGCCTTGCGAAAGAATTTCGCCAGGCCAAGAACTTTCGATCAAGCCGCTTGATGTTGCGCTCGTATTTATGATTGCGATCTCAATACTTTCCGAGTTTTCGTGTGTAACTTGTTCAGCCTGTGTAGTTTCTTTTAAGTTTGTGTATACTAACACCCCAATGAGTATAAATGTGATGCCGACCACACTCATGCCTAATGGTGTTTTGATATGTTGTTGTATTTTTTCCTGCATAAAGTGTCATGAATGAGTGAGTAACAAGAAAGATCCCCATGGAGAGGACCTTTTCAGCAACGCAGGTAACACTTTGTAAAAGTGTTACGGATGCGTCGCCTATGCAAAATTAGGACTTGTTTCAAAAAGTGAGAGCCATGATAGAATTCTTAGCTCTGTACTGAGGTGAGGCTCATCCACCCGTCGCAGATGGATACGAGGAGAGGTTCTGGCAAAAAATACTCGTAGCCAATACTGAAATACTCCCAAAGTGAGAAGTAGTAATACTACCATGATTGCTATCATGAGTGAGAACCCCGCGAGTGGCGTCTGTGTGATCGATAAATACATGCTGATATGGTGGACTGCAGTATCTATTCCGCCAGCTTGCATTGTATGGTAACAGCCTGCAATTGGCATTCCACAGTCATCCATCTGATGAGCAATACCGCCGGACATATTCATGGTGTCGGCATTCGCCACCAACATGCCACCAAAAAAGCAGAACGGCACAAGTGCGATATACCCAACGAGAAGAATTGTCGCAATAAATTGCTTCATGAAAAATATCGTACCACATTAATTGTACAAACGCAATTTCAGCATTATTGCCTATTGAAGCCTGGATCCTCTAGTGATTATCAGTTTTAATAGAAAAGCATCCATTGGGTGCTTTTCTGTCTGGATACGGCGCTCAGCCGGTATGTCATTTCTGGACGAGGTGCTTTTTGAGTTTTGCGAGCATCAGTTCGTACTTTGCGAAAGTTCCCTCGCGTGAGAGTTCAATGAGAAAGTCACGCTTGATGGCTTCCCGCTCTTCGTCTGTGGGTGGTGGACATACTGTGGATGGCGCATCGCGATAAACAATTTTTTCTACGATTTTTTCGACTGGGATTTCTTTAATGACTTCTTTGACGACCTCCTTCACTACAACTTTCTCTACAACCCTTTCCACCACACGCGGCTCTTCGACCGCTTGTGTTGGCACTGCGGGCGCAGTAGTCACCGGCTCGACCTCAATGGTCGGCAGCGGAGGAACGGTCTCAATTGGGACCACAGTAACACTATCCAAGGGCGGCCCTTGGATAACTGGTTCAGGTAGAGTGTACGAAGGCAGCCTTTGTACTGTTTCGGGGTCGGCAGCTTGCACTACTGGGAGTGCTACATCTGTGGCCGACGTCACAACCTGTTCAAGTGTAACTGCATCAGGTGGTGGCGTGACCGTCGTATCCCCTGCTGTCGTATTCACTTCATCCATAAAACTATTTTAGCAAAGGATGTCGATAGAGAAAGACTAGAAGGCGATATCATAACAATGCCGTCCGCTCTCTCCATTGCAACCACGATCGTCGGCACCAAATCCTTCCATGCGTGCAATAACTTTTTTGTTGGCAGTATCTGGAAATTCCCAAATAAGACCATCGTCATCGGCAGTGAAGTTCTCCGAGTCTAGTGTTTCCATCGACGCACCGAGGAAAAAGTGAGTCTTGTCTGCTGATAAATGGTACGCCCACAGCTCATTGTCTAGTGGGTCGTAAAAAGCTTTTACCTCAAGATCCATCATAGATTCCGTGAATAAGTCTTTTTCGACAAGTATGTCCTCTAGTCGTTCAGGATATAGATTGTGTTTGTCTTGATATCTATAAACCATGTCTTGCACCTGGCGTATATAACCGCCGCGAAGTATGTCACGTTGACCACTTTTTACTGGATCATATTCTACTTCCGCTACTTTTACGTTTTGGTCAGCGACGTCAACAAATATTAGTCCAGATCTAATGGAATATATTATTCCAATGGCTACGACAACTACGAAAACAATAATTAACTTACTCCATAATGAAAACTTCTTTTCTGGCTCCATAGTTATATGATTATTATAATTAATGACTATTTTGCTACCGCTGACGCATCATCAAACGAAATACTCAACACTTTTGATACCGCGTCACTCCCCATTGTGATTCCATAGATGGTCCCCGCACGACTCATGGTCTCGCGGTTGTGAGTGATCACCATCAGCTGGGAGAGCTTAGCGAGGTTTTCAATCATGTCACCGTACTTGCGCGAATTGGCCTCGTCGAGGGCAGCGTCGGTCTCATCGAGCACCATAAAGGGTGGTGGGTTCACTTGTGAGATAGCAAACAGGAGTGCAATCGAAGTGAGTGCACGCTCGCCTCCTGAGAGCATCACTAAGCCCTTGGTCTTTTTATGAGGCAGTGAAACGGAGATATCAATGCCCTCTTCGTCTTCCTCCTCTTCACCTTCCTCGGGAATATCACCTGGGACATCGGAGAGATCTATCTCGGTGTCTTTTCGTCTGCGCTTTTCAATTTTGACGATAAAGAGTTCGGCAACACCGCCTCCGAACATCAGGGTGAAGAACTCACTGAACTGTTTGTTGATTTTCTTCACGCCATCTTTGAATTCGGTGTTGAGCTTTTCGTTGAGTTCGAGAATGAGTGCACGAAGCGACTCCTGCGTCTTGACCAAATCCGCGATTTCGCTTTCGAGATATTTGTCACGCTCAACCGTTTCAGAATATTCTTTCTCGACATCCTCCCCTCCCTGGGCGCCAATATCTTCGAGGCGAATTTTTCCGCGCTCTATCTCACGTCGACGGTGTTCTTGGGTTTCGCGTGGTTCATTCATCACCTCTTCTTGGGCAAGCTCAACCTGTGCGTAATCGAGTACCGCACGACCGAGGAGTATGCCAGCTTCACCGAGCTCTTCTTCGAGGCGACGGGATTCGCGGGCAAGGTTTTCCTCTTCGCTCAAGATTCTATCTAAAATTGACTGCAGTTCACTGCGGCGATTCATCATTTCAAATAGTGCGCGTTCGGTCTCACGTGAATGCTCTTTCTCTTGGTCGATTTCACTTTTCACCGTCTGATACTCCGCCTCCATCCGTACCGACTCTTCACTGACTAAGCGCAGTTCCTCTTCGGCCTTTGCACGTTCCCCCTTCAGGTTATGGAGTTCGAGGTAATCTTCATCAGTGAGAGTTTTTTCACCTGCTTGTACCTTGTGATGATTGATGAAGTCACGCACAAGAGCGCGGACACGAGTGAATACTCCATGAATGGCGGTGAGGTCATCGGAGTTTTCTACGCTAGCGAGCTCCTGTGTAAGGCTGCTTTCGAGTCCCTCGACATCGCCAAGGCGAATGGGAATATCTTCTTTATGCTGGAGCGACTCTTGTTTCTTTTTGATTTGCTTTTCCTCAAACTCAATCATGCCGTCTATACGGCCAGCGGTGCGAGAATGTTCATCGTGACGACGACGCACTTCGCGGAGTTTACCGTCGACTGCGAGGAGGCGCTGACTCTTGTCATCACCTGCGCTTTCACTACGGAGAAGTTCGCG
>JAYSWT010000074.1:0-36096 GCA_043717905.1 bacterium
ACAAAAAACCGTCTGTGGTTCAGGTGGTTTTTAGTTTGAGAAATTCTTCTCCTTTTATAAGGTCGTCGGGAGCAGTTACTTGAAACCAGTTCTGTGTCCGTACAACACTGACGGGAATATCGGTCGCGAGGATTGCGAGCGTGTGAGGAAGACCAAACTCAGTAGAGCTTCCGCCTATTGGTACTGGGGGATAATGGAAAATTCGCTCGTCAAGCATATACAGTCCAGTATTCACTAATCCTTGTGTCACAAAATGCTTCTCTTCATGCATGCCAAGAAATTTTCCATCTCTTCCGAGTAGTATTTCCCCTCCAGTTTCTTTGTGATCCACTTCTATGCCACAAATCGCAAAGGTATGAGTAAGCATTGCAAGGAAGTCCTCTTGCGCATATATGTCATCTCCATTCATTACCACGAAGCGTGAAGGTAAAGCTTCTTTTGCTGCCCATAGCGCTCCTGCAGTACCATTTTGTTCGTGCTGGACCACATATTGGATTCTTTTTCCTTTCCACTCATGACCAAAGTACTCACGAATTTTCTCACCTAAATATCCAATCACGAAAACAATTTCAGAAATCTCTTCGGGAAGAAGCTCGAGTTTGTGCTCAATGAGATTTTTATCACCAATTTTGAGCATTGGCTTCGGTATTTCATGTGTTAAGGGAAGCATTCGCGTCCCCTTCCCAGCTACCAATACTACTGCGGCAATCTTGTCCATAGTGGAGGTATCATCTCATAGAATCAAAATATTGAGAAATTTCACTATTTCATACACAGTTTGTCCTCAGAGTTACGCACTTTTATCACCTTTCTCATTACTCCCTACCATGTGCTAAAATATCTCTACCGTGAAAAGCCCGTACATAACGACAGGACTTCGACTTCCCCCTCAGCACCTTGAGTCTGAGCAGGCGCTCTTGGGAGCCATCATGCTCCGTAGTGATTCACTCTATGAAATTTCCGATGTCGTGCTTGCAGAATCTTTCTATGCAGAAAAGCACCGCCTCATCTTTGAAGCGATGATTGAGCTCCAGCAGAAACACGAGCCCATTGATCTCTTGACCCTTGCAATGCGACTCGAAGAGAAATCACTACTCGAACAAGTCGGTGGACGAACATATCTCGCTGAGCTTGCAAGCTCGGTCCCATCGAGCGCAAATGCCCGTTTCTATGCTGATACCGTAAGAAAAAAGCATATTTTACGAGAGCTTATTCGTGTTGCCGAACATGTCTCTCAACTTGGCTACCAAGAAGAACTTGCTCTTGAGGAAATTCTCGATGAAGCTGAAAGTAAAATATACTCTGTAACCAATATTTCTTCGGGCCAAGGAATCCAAAAGATTAAGGACGCATTGCTCGAAGCTTGGGATAGAATAGAAAAAATTCACGCAGACAAAGATGGTCTTCGCGGAGTTCCTACTGGTTTCCCTTCACTCGACAAGTTGCTTTCTGGACTACAAAAATCAGACCTCATCATCCTCGCTGCCCGCCCATCGATGGGTAAAACTTCGCTTGCACTCGATATCGCACGAAAGACAGCAGTTGAATACAATATTCCTGTTGGCATTTTTTCTCTTGAAATGAGTTCGCAGCAACTGATTGACCGTATGCTCGCGGCTGAAAGTTCAGTCGACTCATGGAAACTTCGAACTGGACAGCTTTCAAAGGATCATGAATTCGCATATTTGCGAGAAGGATTAGATAGACTCTCAAAGGCGCCAATATTTATCAATGACCAGGCCGGTATCAACATCATGAACATGCGCTCTGCGGTGAGACGAATGAAAAGCGAACATAACCTAGGACTAGTTATCGTTGATTATCTTCAGTTGATGACCCCAATGCGCTCGACCGACTCCATGGTGCAGCAAGTGACGGAAATTTCTCGCTCACTTAAGGGGCTGGCAAAAGACCTTGATATTCCCGTACTCGCACTCTCTCAGCTCTCTCGCGCTGTTGAGCAACGTGGTGGCAAACCTCGTCTTTCGGACCTTCGTGACTCGGGTTCTATTGAGCAAGATGCGGACGTGGTGATGTTTATTCACCGCGATGATAAACAGAACGAAAATTCAGACAAGCCAAATATTGCTGAGATTATGATTGAAAAGCATCGAAATGGCCCCACTGGCCATGTGGAACTCTTCTTTGACGGAAGACACACGACTTTCCGAGAAATCGACAAAGGCTATACAGGTGGAGCCGATAAGGCGTTTGACGACATCTTCTAGTATTCAAAATATTCAAAACAAAAACTACTTCAATGACGAAGTAGTTTTTGTTGTGAATTGGAAATTATCTCATTGGACTACCACTGACTGTGCCTGCGGTTGCAACTGCACTGCGGATAAGCGCGAGATCTTTCACGTCGATTCGGGCATCACTATTAAAGTCATACAGTGCAGAATATTGTTGTGAGTCTACGAAACCAGAGACTGACAAGACATCAGTGACATTAAGTCTTCCGTCTCCGTTCACATCAAACTCGGCAACTGGGTATCCAATAAACTCTGAGCGAATTTCAGCTAAGTCGAGCACGTCAACTCTTGCATTCGAATCAAAATCATACAGTGCAGAATATTGTTGTGAGTCTACAAAACCGGCAACGGCTAAGATGTCTTTTAGTGTGAGTTTTCCATCTCCATCTACATCAAAAGCTAAATTATCAGAGGTGAGTGGAACCGAAGCTGCTGAACTCGGTGAATCGAATTGAGGTATGTTATCCTTTGCATTCACTTCAGAGTTAGCTTTTGTGTCCTGAGATTTTGGCACTGTCGTTGTATTTGTTCCAACCACCGTCTTTGCTTCAGTAGCTACATCCAGTTTATCTTTCTGATCTTTTTTGAATGGACCTATAGCTATCAAAAGGCCAGCGAGGAGCATAAGTACAAATACCCCAATAATCATAAACACCGCAAGGTGGTTCGCTGAAGGATTACTGATGTTTAAGTTTGGAGTTGCATTTGCTGGTCTTAAATCTGGCGGGGGTAGAGGGGGTGGCGGTACGGGAATAGTTTGTGGCTGTTTTGCTTCTTGTTGTGTATTTTCCATTACTCTAGTATAGCCCATTTTTTTGCCAATATGTGTGAGTTATCCTCGTATGATAATCGGGCGCAAATATGCTAGTCTATATCTCATGGACCCGATTCACCGACTAGCACAGCTTTTTTCCGAATTTCCCGGTATTGGAACGCGCCAATCGAAACGGTTTGTTTACTTTCTGTTGAAGCAGAATAAATCATATATCAGCGAACTGCTACGACAAATCGAGGCATTAGAGAATTCCATTCTTGAATGTGGGCGCTGTCATCGCTACTTTACCAAACGTTACCAAGACGCTGGGCCACACTGTAACTTCTGTACTGACCTAGGGCGCGATTTTCATATGCTCATGGTGGTAGAGAAAGACTCCGATTTAGAGGCAATAGAAAGAAGCGGGACGTATAATGGTACGTATTTTGTGCTCGGAGGAACACTCCCCATCCTTGAAAAGGAACCTGAAACTCGAATTCGTATAGCCGTGCTTGAAACACTGATTGGAGAGGAATCGGGTGACTTAAAGGAGATAATTCTTGCATGTGCGGTAACACCAGAATCAGAGCATACTGCGGAATATGTTCGCGAACATATCACTCCCCTTGCAGAGCGTAATTTTATCAAGGTTACAAGCCTCGGTCGCGGCCTTTCGACTGGTACTGAGCTCGAATACTCTGACGCTGAAACCCTCCGCTACGCGCTTGAGGGAAGAAAGTAAATATATGAATGAAGAAAATCATGCTGCATTCGAGGAAATAAGTCTGAAATCCAGAGGCGAAGCTGGTACTTGGCCAACTGAGGCAACGATACACGAAAAAGAAAAAATTGGAGCAAAGATTGATGTCATAGCGAATCTTATGAATACGTGGGGTGGTGCATGGTGCTTGGTTGGAGGTTTGGCCATGGAATTATCAACCAAAGGAATTTACCGTAATCATGATGATGTTGATATTGTCGTCACCAATAATGACCTGCGGTCTTTTAATGAATTCATGGCTCAGCAAGGTTATGTCATTGAAAAAATGGAAGATGTGTACCACTATTTTAGGGCCGCATCTCCAGAAGAATATATTGAAGTGTTCCCACTTGAACATGACAAAGATAGTGGGCGTGTATTCCTCTCTAGTGACGTAATGCATGAAATCGCTGTTCCCTTGCAATCACTGACCCCTGATAGCCCGTTTCAAACAGTAAGTGGGCAAAATGTCCCACTTATGCCACTTGATGGAAATATGTATATGAAATTACTTGGCGGAAGAGTAAAAGACCTCTTTGATATCGCAAGATGCTATGACCTACAGACTCCTGAAGAGAATGAGCGACTCAAGCAAAACTGGGGGAAAACTCATAATCGTTTTTTTGTTGGCAGCGATGCGATTTCTGATATCGAAAATCTCATCGTTAAAGCAACAGAAGTAACTGAGGTTCGTTTTAAGGCCTACTATGAGTCTGAATTTGAAAATCAAACAAGAAAAATTACGGTGCTCCTTCAGAATCTACAGCAAAAGATCGGTGCTGGCGTTCCGGACAATGAGCTAGTCGAGCTCCTCGACGTTGATAGCGCAAATAAGAAAGCACTTCTGATGGAGATAATCGAGGTGTTGAGAGCACCAAACAATCTTAACCCGGAGGAGGTCGAAAAAAGTATTCTTGATAGCCCTTCGATAAGACAGTTTATCGCTAACTCAATTCACCACTCGTGGCAATATCAAAAAATGTGGGAAGCAAAAGAGTAAATATCTCGACGATTGTGAAATGAGACGAATTAAGTGAGAGAGAAATTAGCAGCTACAGCTTTACATTGGTCAACTGATAGTAGGCGTGTTGTGAGATTGTGGAGATAATAGTGGAGAGGTCCTGATGACTATTCCCGCGCGTCATGACGCAGAGAAAATATGGGTTTCCCGGTACATAAACAATACCACAATCGTGGAGTTCTAATTCCTTTACTTCCCCATTCTCGCCTGCCTCAACATACTCTCCGTACTTATGCGCAATCGGAGTCCCGTACGGTATCCCCTTCACGAGTCCATCTGTAAATGTCGTCCGAGACAAAAGCTGAAGAGCGACCTCGGAGTGAAGATTGTCGAGATACGTAGCGTTGTAGAGTGTTCTAAAAAAAAGCGAAATATCTTTTGGGGACATCTTGAGGCTATCTGCACCTGATCGCGACATTTCTAATCCATAGTCACGGATAGTCCGCACGAGTTCATCGGTGGCAATATTCGCAAGAAGAAGGTCTTTTGCGCCATTGTCAGAATTGGTTACCATCGTGTCGATAAGGTCTCCAATGCGATAACTCTTCCCCACCTCAAGTGAAGTGGTGGCATAATAGAGCCCATAAACTCCTTCACGGAGAATGACATCTGTCATAGTAAGCTTCTTTTCAAATAAATCAGGGTGTGTTTCAGAAACGCGTGCGTAGGTTATCATCAGCACTACCTTAAACATGCTCGCAGGATTGAAAAGTTCATGTTCGTTTAATCCAATACTGTCACCAGTATTGAGCGTCTGTAAATATACTGAAGCACTCTGTATATCTCCTCTTTTCTGAGCATTTAAAATATCGTTTTCGAGCTGTGATTTGAGTTTACTTAGATTCTCGTTCGACTCATCATATGGAAAATCACAGGCAAGCAGTGGTTGAATCATTTTGTATTCCTTGTGTGCTATCCGAACAGGCCCCAGAGCTCCACTCCTACTTGGTGAGTTAGGGTGAATATTAAAGCCAACGACTCCTCCTGCAATAAAACATAGTGCAAGGAGAAGTTGCGCTTTGTGTTTTGGATGCATACGCGTGAGCTGGCGCTTAAGCATGAGTGCTATGAATTATATCAACTGAATAGCCAGCGTGATAGAAGCGATTGGAATTATGCTAATGCTCCGTCTATATCAAACGTTTCTTCGGTCATGAGTTCTTCTTGTTTGGGAAATAGCGAGGCAAGACGTAGTGCTTCATCCAAGCTGTGAGTGATATTTATATTGAGCACTTCATTTTGTTCGTTATCTTTCATCTTATAACAAATAACCCCTTGCGGGGCTCTCTGTGACGTTACTTATCCGATTGATTCAATCTTAACCTCAGTAAAAGGCTGTCGATGGCCATTCTTTTTGAAATAGCGAGATTTGGCCATGTATTTCACCACCATTACTTTTTTTCCCTTTGCTGCTGCGACAACGACTGTTGCAGAGACCTTTGCTCCTGAGATGTAGGGAGCGCCGACTTTCGTCGTGCTACCATCGTCTATCAAAAGTACCTGATCAAAAGTGATCTTTGCGCCGTCCTCGTAGATCATCGGCTGCTCACCTGCCTTTGTTGGCTGTGAAAGCTTCTCGATCTTGAGCACATCGCCTGCCGCGACCTTGTATTGTTTTCCGCCCGTTTGTATTACTGCAAATGACATAGTGGAGCTATTCTACATGGTTTTTTGGATATTGCAAACTCCTGACACTTGACAAAGTGATATATTTTGTTATAAAATCTGCACAGTTGAATCTGGCATACCGCCAACTGCACCTCGAGTTCTGGTGTAAGGAATTGATTATGAAGCTTTCTGCGATCTATCGCTGCGCTCTGTGCGACAAAGAAGAGCAAGTACCTTTGGATATGGAGGGTGATCACTATCTTGCGATGAAGGTGGCGGCAACCCGGGTCAGTGAGATGAACCAATCATCCATATCGGTGCACCAACGCCACAGGAGGCACTTCTGCAGCAAGGAACGTGTCGGCATCGCTGAACTTGCTGGGTACATTCAGTACTAGCACCGAGAGTCTGTCCGCTCTCAATGGCCGCCCTAACCAGGCGGCTTTTTGATTACTCACTTGGCGACCTGTTCGCCAAGTGAGGATTGCTAATACCTCCCAGTATTGTGAGCCCATCCGAATAGCCCCAGATGCAAGGCATGGAGAAAGCGATGAGGAAGACGTACTCACAGTACGGCGACGGAATCGCAGAGGCTCCATAACGTAGCAGGTGGGGTTAGTCAGATGGGCTCGCGGGTTTTTCGAGCAAATTTGGCTCCAGACCGGGTGTATTGCCCGTAATGCGAGTGACATCCTTGTCGAGCTTGCCCATCTCTTTATAGGCCGTATTGTAGTGGTTTACGGTGGTTCCTAGGGCATTACCGAGCTTGCCCATATAGTCCTCATAGGCCTTCAGGTGCTTCCCTAGCTCATCTACCCGCTTAATGATGTCCTTTGCACTTTCCTCAATTTTGAACGCCTTAAAGCCGTATAAGACTGACTGGAGGTAGGCAGCGAAAGTAGTTGGCGAGACAATTATCACCTTCTTGTCGTTGTAGGCGTAGTCAATCAGATTACGGGTATTTACCTTCACAGCACCCACTTCGTTCACCAAGAGGTCGTAATAGATCCCTTCGGCAGGAATGAACATGAAAGCGAACGGCAATGTCCCCTCTTCGGTACGAATATATTTAGAGGTCTCATCGATGCGTTTCTTGAGATCATTTTTGAACTCTTTCTCGAGCTCGTCGCGCTGCTTGTCATCAATTGCCATCGTAACGCGATTGTAATTGTCGAGTGAAAATTTCGCGTCGACAGGAATCATTCCGTCTTTGGTGACGATGACCGCGTCGACCGCGTCGTTGTTCTGGAAGCGGTGCTGCATTTTGTACGCCCCGGGCGGAAGAATGTTCGAGAGGATAAGCTCGAGTGAGGCCTCGCCCAAATTGCCGCGTTGCTTTTGATGCTTTAAGACTTTTTCGAGGTTCGCGAGCTGTTCGGCGATAGCCATGAAGCGAGTGGTCGATTCGTTGGTCTTGGTCTGCTCGACTCGAACATCACCGAGGCTGCGGCTCATGTCTTCTTTAATCTCGCGCATGAGTTTCTGCGATTCTGAGAACTGAGTGCGTACCGCTTCGCTCATATCCTTTCTCGATTCAGAGAGTTTGGTATCCATCTGACGAGTAAGTTCCGCCATTTGCTGCTGCATAAGCACCAACCCCTGCGTATCCTCCCCTCCCTGTTTACGAGAAAGTACGACCCAAACAAGGCCAGCTACTAAGAGGGTAAGAATGGCGACAAGCACGAGCAGTAAGGTTTCCATCCTGCAATCTTAACATGGGGTTTCGAATATAAAAAAAGGCGCCGCCCCAAACTCAATTGGTAGCGGCGCTTGTGCCGAGTTCGGTCTATTCGACCTGGCCTCGGCGGGCCTTTTCCTTCATCACTGCGATGTCGGCCTTGCGGATGAGCGCATCAAGCGCTTCGGGGTCAGTGATCTCCTCGACGCGAGAGGTGAACGTGAGCACGCTGCCGGGCGATTGGTCTCCTCCATCGATCCGCTCGAGCCTCCAGTGATGCTCGAGGAGGTCCGCCTTGAGACTTTCGACCCGCTGATGGACCATGTCGACGGATAGGCCGTCCGCAATGATGACGAACTCGTCACCGCCGAGACGACCAATCAGGTCGGAGGCACGGAACTGCAGCTTCAGCTTCTTGCCGAATACGCGGAGGACTTCGTCCCCTCCGGCGTGCCCGAACATCTCGTTCAACCGCTTGAAGTAGTCGAGGTCGATGAACACCACGGCACCAAGCGGGTAGTGCTGCTCGTCGTACTTGCGCTTCATCTTCGGCGCCAGGATCTGTGCCAGCACCCGCCGGAACGCGCGGGGCGTGTACAGGTCGGTGAGCTCGTCAGTTGCCATGTCGTCATATGCCCTGCTCAGCATGGCATTGGCGGCGCTCACACCACCGCGGCGGTGGGTTTCCCAGAATTCCCGTATCCAACGCTCCTTGAGCGTAAGTACGGGGCTGATATCTTCCTCTTTCATGGACTTCTCCTTGTAGAGTTGCGGAAATGTGCTGCGACCCTGAAAACTATCACATATTATAAATTTGTCAATGGGAAGGCATTCTTTCCTTGCGTTATAATTGCCCCATAATAAAACATATATATGCACCAAAAAATACGAGAACTTATAAAGGATGCAATGCGCGCAAAAGACGAATTGCGCAAAGAAGTACTACGCTCAATCCTCACAGCTTTTGTAAATGAACTTGTGGCAAAACGCCGTACTCCGCAGGAAATACTTGGAGACGATGACTGTATAGCAGTGCTCAAACGATTAGTGAAACAACGCAAGGATTCTGCCGAACAATTCACTGCGGGAGGTAGGCCAGAGCTCGCAGAGAAAGAAATCAAGGAGCTCGCAATCATCGAAGAGTTCCTCCCCGCCCTCATGCCACGCGAGGAAATCAAAAAGATTGCCCTTGCAAAGAAAGCAGAGCTCGGCGCTATCGACAAAAGCAGTATGGGCAAATTCATCGGTACAGTAATGAAGGAATGCAAAGGCAAAGCTGATGGAAACGATGTGAAATCGGTGTGTGAGGAGATTCTTTCCTAGAAATCTTTCACTCAACGAAGACATTAATTGCTACTTGCATGGTGGTTTGATTTGTGGTATAATTTATCTAGTCCAACCATTTGCGGAAGAGGTCCTTTATGGAACAAGATCGAGCACGAGAGGTGGCAAATAGGGTACTCGATTGGATCGAGGTCGACAGACGCGAAGGGTGTCGCCTTGGTCGCGTTGTCATCATGACTCGGGTACTCAACCAATATCAAGTGACGAATGCCGACTGGAAAAGCGTCTGGAGGCAAATCACCATCTTGGTCGAGCAGGAGTTGCGTCACAACGCTACTGAAGAAGAAGTCGGCAATGAGATTGAAATCCCATCGTTCGTTGACGACGGTGAGGAGATCAACTACATCCTATCTCCCGACGGAGTACGTGAAGTGCGAGTCGAAGTCATTGGCACTAGCTGCCGAGGTGAGCTACGTTTCTGCCGAAAGCGCAGCGGCATCGAGCTCGTCGAAGGAGAGCGAACCGACTTCCCGAGCCACGTGCTCGACACAGCGCGTCGTGTCGCTAAGCAACATTTGACTCAGTACTGAGTCGCAGGGGGCCCCGCAATGGGGCCTCTTTCTTATCTTGATTTTAGAACTATTTTATGTTGTAGTATGAAAGGTAGTACATAGCGAGGCTTTGTCATGAAAAATATCGATCCGATTAGTGACCATTTCATCAGTTCGGTGAACGAAGGAAAATGGAGTATCAGGGTGACCCTAAGCAGTCACTCTTTCATTTTTCTGGAATCCGGAAATTCAATTCGACTTGTTTCAAGTTCGGGAAATGAAGGTGAGCTGGGTGTAGTTCGCAATCAGCTCATAGTTCGAGCGCGCCTTAAGGCAGACGAAGAATATGCTCGATATCAGAAGAGCAAGGAAACTAGAGAGAAGCTGTAGATTGGCTCAACTGAGCCAATTGATATCAAAAAAAGGGCGGGAATCCACAGGTTGGGTTCCCGCCCCCTGTTTTTCTGTGTTATACTAATTACATTAACAGGTCGAACGAAAACCTCATGTCCGCAAGCATGAGGTTTTTGCTACCCTAATTTCCCAATTTTTCTCACTACGCAAAGCGCTGTGGCGAAAAATTGAGGACTTCTCAAATCGCTAAGGCGGAGCGATTTGAGAAGCAAAATTTTCTATTTGTTCAAAATTTGCATTACCCCAGCCAAATCATGTGCTACGTGTTCAGGGGTAAATTCATCCATTCCATTAGCTATTGGTATTCCAGAGCTTTTCTCCTTTCTGTCGAGATAAATGCAAAGAGACTCGTTGTTCAATGCTTTCATATTCGCGAGGTGAGAAAGCTCATCATCAACAAAAAAGAATGGTTTACCCAAAAGTCCATGCTGATGAAGATAGTGCTTTGCCTCCTCCCCCTTACTTTTTGTCGTCACGATAACGTCTTCCACTTTGTTCGCTATTCCGGAGCCGGTGATTTTTTTTGATTGCACTAATGTTTGTTTTGGAGAGTAGTCCAGTTTTACAAAGCTGAGAATCACTACATGGAATTTTTCTACGAGTGCAATGAGAAATGTATCTGCATCAGGAAATAAAAATTGCGAAAAGTCTGGGTAAGGAAGTGTTCCATCGATGAGCGCCTGGTTGCGCTCGCGGCGTGGCTCGCCAAGCCAATCATAATAACGCTCAGTATCAAAGAGCGTTCTGTCAAAATCTAAAAAGAGAATTGGCTTTGTTTCCATGTGATATTATTTTTCTTCCATCCCAACAATCTGCACGCGGGTAAATCCGCTCTCTGCAAACTCTCGTTCATAGAGTTGCGAACGTTCTTCAAGGAGTTCATCGTAATCAGTTGCGGGCATGCGGTCTTTTGCATTGGGTCCGTATTTCGTTTCAAGGTCGCGTTCGGCAAGTTTCTCAGCAAGCAATTCTATTGCCGAAAGCGTGTCATATTCATCAAGGAGTTTATTCACTTCGATATCGTGTTCAAACGTGACCGAAGGGTGATGATGAACTTCCTCGTCAATTTTATGGCGCTCCGTAGCGCCAGGAAAACCCGCTTCCTTTGCGCGAGAAAAAACGTACTGCTCGAGATCATCATAGTCTTTAAGAAATTCCCCTTCTTCGCGATGACTGTTTGCAACGGTATTTGCAACATAGACCATATTTAAGAGGGTCTTGAACTGTTCTTTGGTGAGGGCAAGTCCTATCATTGTGGTTGTGACTATAGCATAAAACAGCGGAGAGGACAGCTACTCTCCGAGTGCCGCATTTGTTGCCCTATTCTGCTCATTCAGTAGCTCTCGTGTCTTATTCGCTGCGTCAACGTCTGCATGCATTTGCTCTATTTCCGTAGTGGGCACTGTTCCGCTTGCTGACAGTGGTTGCATAGCGCGAAGCTCACTTGGTTGTTCTTTGGGGGTGAGATATACCCTTGCAAACAGGATTGCCATAATTAGGGTCCCTATCATAAGACCAATCATTCCCGCATAACCTCTCTGGTATTGCATCTTCATTACTTTATGATATCGCTTCTCAAAACTACTGTACAATAGTTGAATGGATAAACGACTTATTTGGCTTCTCATGTTTGTCGGCTCATTTCTCGGGAGCTATATCCCCCTCCTTTGGGGCGATGATGCATTCTTGTCGATGAGCTCAGTACTGACAAGTGCAGCGGGTGCGTTTTTGGGAGTGTATATTGGCTACAAACTCACTCGCTAACAATTCTTCCGAGATTCTTGAGTGATATTTTCGCAAGCTCTTTTTTCCGAGCAGAATGGTCAGGAATAGTTTCCGCCATCAACGCCCAAAAACTTGCGCCATGATTGAATTCTTTTAAGTGACAAAGTTCATGGACAATGACGGCGTCGACGAGGTGCTCGGGCAAATGTGCAAGACGATAATTAAAATTGAGATTGCCCTTTTTCGAGCAACTCCCCCACCTACTCTTCTGGTCACGGATTGTGACTCGATGATAGGTGAAGCGGTAGTGCGCATTGAACTCATCAAGCTTTTTATGAACTAAAGCACGGGCCGCCTCTTTATACTTTTCATATTTCGCGGTTGCAACTTTTCCCCGTGGACGACGTACACTTTTCCTTCGTACAATCCGGATTCGGTATTCAGGGAAAATGCTGTTGTAGAGTTTTTTTAATTGTGCGCGCGTCGACATTGGAAAAGTATAACAGCTCTTTCAATTATTCATGAAGCACACGTCATTTCTAAACATGAGTTTGACAATAGGTTTTTTGGTTGCATTATGAAGTTTAGTTCAGCAAATTTAGGAGACAGTGATGAAGCTCTTTCTCAAACACCTCTTTCTTGTCGCAATACTGTTATTGCTCTGCTCGGATACCCGAGCACAATTGCAGACACAGCAATTTCACGATAGTCTCGGAGGCCGAGTCAACAGTGAAAGCGACCGCTTCCTTGCCCTGTTTTACCTTGCGCAGTGTGAACGCGAACTAGCGGACCTCTGGATTCATCGTGCGATAGAGCACGACCCGACCAATTCCGATGCACATCGAACTCGTGCGATGATTTACCCTTGGGTAAAGCAGGAAAGCATGCGGCTCTACCAGAAAGGTAAGGAGCGCGGTGAGCTGTATTACTTCCGTGAAGCAATTATCTGCGACCCATCGAACATGCTCGCTCGTAACGAGATTGCTCGCATCATGCGAGAAGCTAGCGGCAACAAGCGCTAGACAAGTACCACCCCCGAAGGTGGTGCTCTTTTTTCTACAAGGCCAATTTCGGACAACACTTGACAAGTGTGTTGTAATTTGATACACTTCTCCCATCATGAATAAAACGATTCACAGCAAGATCCCGTCAGCACCAATTATGGTTGCGGCTCTTTTCGTTGGGTCATCGCCAGAGCGAGCGGTATATACCTCTCTTCGGCCGAAGCGTTTTATTCGAAGCTAATCCTCAATTAGCTCAAGAAATGAAACACCTCGGCCGAATGGAGCCGAGGTGTTTTCATCACCCCTCTTACCCATTCGGCTTGCTCTTTTAAATTGCTGTTCTTTTACACAACAGAAACGGAGTTAAAAAATGTCTACACTCACCACCTCGGTGCGTCCACCAGGCCTGTTTGACCGACTGATGAGACGTGTACTTCGAGCGGGGCAGATTATGCCGCAAATGGAGTCGCTTGACCCCAAGCCACTCCTCAGAGCATACGCACGCACCGCATCACGCTACCCCGTTGCGCTCGCAACCGTGCTCATTGCAACCATCGTTGAGCGCCTTGCCTACGTGTTCGTCCCAATCGTGCTCAAAGAGTTCATTGACGCACTAGGAGAGGGCACCGTCGCAAGGGATGCGGCAATGAACAAGCTCGGGCTGTATACCCTACTGATGTTCATCTCATGGCTCGCGTCGCGTATCACCATCTTCACGATGTGCTACAAGACTGCGAATGTCATCGCTGACCTGAAGAAGGACGGGCTAGCGTACATGATTCGCCACAACCATCGCTTCTTTTCATCAATGTTCCTCGGGGCATTGGTGAAGCGCATCGATCGCTATGCCAATCACTACGACGCATTTGCAGACCGCGTCATCTTCGACATCATCCCGACCATCATTCAGTTTGCCGCGGTTGCTATCGTGCTGTGGTTTGCAGATCCGCTCCTATCCCTTCTGGTCATCGGCTGGATAGCAATGATTTTTGCAGCCAACTACATCTTCTCGATGTGGGCGCTCCCCTACAACTCGGGGCGAGCACGGCAGGACTCGAAGACCTCGGGCGTGTTGGCAGACATCATCGCCAACAACCCTACGGTCGCAACTCATGCAAGCTACAGAAAGGAGGAAGAACGCTATGGCAAGGAAGTCGACTTACAAGCGCGTTGGATGCGTTTCTCATGGATGTGTAGCGCCTCGTTTGATGCGTTCCAAGGATTGTCAGTGCGTGCCATAGAAATTGGCATGCTCGCACTCGGTGCATACCTGTATTTCAGAAAGGAAATCACCCTCGGGACGATAGTGATGGCGAGTACCTACGTCCGCGTTATTAGCGACCAGAGCTGGGCGTTCTCGCGAATTTTCCGCGAGCTCTACAGCTGCTTCGCTGACGGCAAAGAGATGACCGACATCCTCGCCATTCCGCACGAGATACAAGAACCGTCAGTGGTAAAAGCTACAGCAAAACAGGGCGGCGAAATCGTATTCGACAATGTCATATTCGGCTACCATGGCGAATCAACGCTCACCGGACTCAACCTTCGGGTTAAGCCGGGTGAACGAGTCGCCATTGTAGGGCCATCAGGCTCCGGCAAGTCGACCATTGCAAGACTCCTCCTGCGTGACTACGACCCAATCAGCGGCAAGGTCACTATTGGGGGCAAAGACCTCTGTGCGATGGGAAGCGAAGAGCGTGCGGCACACATGGCGCTCGTGCCACAAGACCCGGCGTTGTTCCATTTGTCACTGCGGGACAATATCCGCTACGGCAGACCAGACGCGAGTGACGAAGAGGTCGAGGAGGCCGCACGGCGCGCGCAGGCAGACCAGTTCATCCGAGCGACAAAGCTTGGCTACGACACACTCGTCGGCGAACGCGGGGTGAAACTTTCGGGAGGACAGCGGCAGCGCGTTGCAATCGCGAGAGCGATACTACGCGCGGCGCCAATACTCATCCTCGATGAGGCGACTTCCAGCCTCGACTCAGAGTCGGAATTGCATATACAAATGGCACTCGCAGAATTGATGCAGGGAAAGACGAGCATCGTCATCGCGCATCGGCTCTCGACCATTCGGAATGCCGACCGCATCATCGTCCTTGATGGTGGTGTGATCCAAGAAGAAGGCACGCATGAAGCGCTGCTCCTCTCGGGTGGCCTCTACGCCAGACACTGGGCACTGCAGAAGGACGGCTTCCTCACCGAAACTGCTCCCGACGTGCCCGAGCCTGAAGTAGTTTTAGAGTGAACTCCCTCCGTTTCTGTTGATTTCAAGCCCCTTTTTGCACGCGCATGAAGGGGCTTTTTTTTATTGTTTTGAGTCTAAGTTTATTCTTCAGACTTTCTCAAAGTGTTGCCAGTCTTTGTCGTCTTTCCACTCCCCACCCCATTTCCAGTTAAAAGACTTAAACAGTAAAACGACATCACTATCAGCAAGAATTGTCCCTTCGCGTCTTGTGTTATAAACTGCACCCTTAGGTTGTACTAGTCCACTCTCTGATACTGCAGGATTTAATTTCGGATTAATATCTATTGCGACTCCAAGCGCATGCTTTGACAGTCTGTCGGTGCCGAGAATGGTGCGATAGTTGAAGGCGAAAGTGTTATTATCTTGCATTGAAGTCTCATCGTCCCATCCATATGCAACAATCGGAATCATTTTATCAATAGGAAAGCATAGGTCGCAAAGAGTTTGAAATATTTCACTTACTTCACTTTGAGGGTCATTACGCACAACAAGTTATCCTTGATGAAGCCTTCCATCAAACGCACGGTATGGGAGTGTACAGAGTGTAAGGGTAGAGAGGATTTCTTCGGGAATATCCTTACCCAGGAGTGCCTCATCGAACGAGAGGTTGCTGTCTATGATGATGCTCATAGAGAAATTATACCAAGGAAACTACAAGTTCAGGGTAGTAAAAAAACTTTACAGAATGGCATTAATTAGCTATTCTATGAAAGTTTTCGACACATACATGGCCCTATCGTCTAACGGTTAGGACGAAGCCTTCTCAAGGCTTAAATCAGAGTTCGATTCTCTGTAGGGTCACAGATACAAGAATGAGCCATGCGTAAGCGTGGCCATTTTTGTCTGTGACCTTAAGCAGTGAACTGCTTCACTGCGTCAGAGAATCGAAAGGGTTTTCATTATCGAGTCTTCGAGATTGAAAACCACCTGCCGAAGTAATCGGCGTTTCTCTGTAGGGTCACCAAAAGACACAAACACCTCCCCTGCGGGAGGTTTTGTGCTTTTGGTGAGGCCGGAGTATGTCGCGAATACTTGGAGCGACCACGAGGAGGGGTCGCGAGCACTTGCAGATTTTTGAGCACGAAGTGCGATGAAAATCTTTAGTGACTTGTGACACAAAAGAATGACTCTAATGAAACTCCTCCCCGACTAACTCCTACTTATACTGCTCCAACCACTCCTTCTCCTGTCGTACCAGCAGTTTATCCGCGTCCTCTACATGTGCCATCAGCGCGTTCACTGCGCGTTCCATCCGGATCATGTTCTCACCCGAGCCCTGCGAACCTTTCACTAAAATGACATCTCCGGTCTTTATCTCGGGCATCAGCCACTCGCCCGCTTCTTTTGAATCGGCAAAAGTACGGATCTTGCCATCCGGGAGTCCTGCGGTCTTGGCCGCTTCGGCTATTGCACGTGCACGCGGGCCGACGGTTACCAATTGGTCCACCCATGTGCCCAGCAGTCGGCCGATATCCCAATGTTCGGTCTCAGAATATTTCCCGAGTTCGAGCATGTCGCCCAAAACAGCAATACGATGATTGGCGTCGATCTGCTTGAGTACATCAAGCGCGGCGCGGAGCGCTATCGGCGAGGAGTTGTAACTGTCGTCGATGATGGTACTCCCGCTCTTACCCGGAATGATGCGCATCCGTCCGCGCGGTGTCTCAAGTACTCCCAGTGACGAAATGATATGGGTCATGGGTATCCCACGTGCGATGCCTACGGCACATGCGGCAAGCGCGGATTCGCAGATGTGCGCACCCAGTATGCCCATCAGCACCACCGGATAGGATTCTCCGTGATAGTCTATCTCGAAACTCATGCCGACCGGGAAGTTCCGCTCGTCTTTCTCACGATATGCTATCTGCGGTTTACTTCCGCGCACCATCGCCGTCTCGCCGAAGCCGTAGGTGATCATGTGGGCGCGAGTGAGCGATGAAAGTCCGACAACGGCAGGATCGTCGGCGTTCGCGATGAACACGCCGGTCTGCTTTATCGCTTTGACCAGTTCGGATTTTTCTTTTTTCACTTCTTCTGGAGAAGAGAAATATTCCACGTGCACAGGGAGATCCGGAATGCGGGTGACAACCGAGATGTCAGGTGTGAGCCATTTGGTGATGCGTGAAATATCACCAGGGTGGTCTGCACCGACTTCGAGAACTAGTAGTTCAGGATATGGCACCGGAAACAGCACCATGAGAAATCCGCGAATGATATTTGTTGCCCAGCCAAATACACTCGACCATTTATTTTCGAGTCCAAGGATAGTGAGCGGCACACCGATTTCACTGTTGAAGCTCTTCAAACTTTTCCGCGACTTGATTGTCCCCTTCACTACTTCAAGTATCGCATCCTTGGTAGATGTTTTTCCAACTGAGCCTGTGACCGCAATAATAAACGGTTTGTATTTACGCAGTACTGCCCCAGCCTCCCAAGAAAGGAGTAGCACGACAACAGCCTTGAGAAATCTTTTCATACTCCTATTATCGCGCGTTCAGAGAGGGTTGCAAAGGAACCTTTGAAGTTAGCGATGTCCCTCGGTCGGGTGGAACATTGTAATAGTGAAGTAGAAACTTGGTAATACGAATAAATGGCATTGTCAGCGTATGTGAAGCGAAAGTGGCATCCTTGGGATAATAGGTGTACATAAAGACAATAAACTTCGGATTGTAGGCTGGGAAGTAGCCAAAGAATGTGTGCAAATATCTGTCCTCGTAATACCCTCCACCATCTTTCGGCGCACGTGCAATCTGCGCCGTGCCAGTTTTTGCGGCAACTGAATATTCAGGTATTGAAACCGAACCATTGAGGAGGGCCTTATCTACCACCGTGACCAGCATGCGGGTAATCCGTTCGGAAGTCTCGGGCTTTATCGCTTGCTCGGGTGGAACTTGGCTAATCTTTTTTACTTTCCCAGAGGTATAGTCAATTTCAGACACCACGTGGGGTGAGACGGTAATGCCACCGTTTCCAAGAATTGAGAGTGCAGCAATCATGTTGATGGGGGTAACAGCAATACCTTGACCAAATGACGCTGTCGCATATTCGATATCTCGTTTGGAGGAAAGATTACTCATCAGACCCTGCCTTTCGCCCGGCAAGTCAATTCCGGTTTCCTCTCCAACGTGAAACTTATTAAGGAGGTAATCTGCGAA
This sequence comes from bacterium, assembly GCA_043717905.1. Lineage (GTDB taxonomy): Bacteria > Patescibacteriota > Minisyncoccia > Phycocordibacterales > UBA6899 > MHLP01. Next base: position 18,461 of record JAYSWT010000074.1, read on the forward strand.
GCGCTCGTTGCCAAGTTTACCTACAACAAAGGCTACTCCAGTATTGAGTGAGTCGTTCAAGACTTTTTGCATTGGGGTATTTGGCCCGCGTCCGCGCCCATCGTAGTTCCCAAAGGTTTTGTTGTTGAGGGTAACATGTCCGGTATCGTTATAGGTTGTACTTTCGCTGATTACTCCTGCGTCGAGTCCTGCCGCCATAGTGATGGGTTTCACAATCGACCCCATCTCATAGACATCCTCAACGCTTGGATTTCCAAAAGTACCAACCTCTTTTACTTTGCCGTACTGGTTGAGATCAAATGTTGGGTTCACGGCCATTGCGTAAATCTCGCCTGTTTTCGGATCCATAATTATTGCGCCACTTTCATCGGAGTGCCAATCATCCATCACGCTTTGTAATTCGGTCTCAAGATATGACTGGACTGTAGGCTCTATGGTGAGCACAAGGTCACCGCTTTGATCTTCAGTTCTATCAAATATAGTATCGGTAATATTTGAAAATAGCTCCGCAAAGAAATTCACATAAAGGTTTTTAGAATTTCGTGTCAGGGTGTCATTGTAGTACGATTCAAGACCGTAACGACCAGTGAGTTGGTCGCCATTGTAACCAACAAATCCTATTGTCTGCGCAGCAAGTGTTCCAGCAGGGTAAAAACGCCACGTCTGACGAAATATCTGCACTCCAGGGAGCTTGAGTGCTTTCAGCTCAAGTGCGGCGTCCTCGGGGACGCGGGTTGCTATTTCTTCGTAGGGGTCCTTCTTTTTTGCGATTGAAGCCATGAATTCATCATAAGAAATTGGAATAAGCGGAGAAATTTTGTCATAGGTCTTTTGCGGACTATCAACTAACTTTGGCACAATCGCTATAACATACCCGCTACCAACCGATGCTGCTGCGACATGTTTCCCGTCTTTTTGAGTAAAGTAAATATTTCCTCGATTGTAAAGATTAGGCAAAGTGGCAATATATTGCGACTCGGCTTCTTTTTTAAAGTCTGCATGGTGAACTACTTGAAGAAAGTATAAACGTACGATAAAAAGTACCCCGAGGCAGAGCACGATGCCGGCTATTATCCGTAGTCGTATGCGTTCATCGTGTTGCATCCCGTTAGAAAATGGAAATCAAGGATTTCCGTGCATTACTTTCTAAAATTTGTACATTCATGTTGGGGATATCGGAGTTATCTGTCATAGGATTGTGTGAAATATTCCAACGAGATTGGATAAAGAAATTTCTTACTGTCCATCTCTTGTTGAGCGTAATGTGAGTGTATCACCTACTCCGGCTCCGCTGATATAAATTGGAGCAGTAATTTCAACAAAACCGCGTTCTTTGGCAAGTGTAAGATCTATGTGCTTACTCATTGTGACATAACGAGATTCAAGCGACATGATGTTGGCAGTGATAGCTGCAGAGCGCTGTTCAGCACCCTTCCGAGCGATGACTGCAACTACTGAAACGCCAAGAAAATATATATAAAGCGAAAGTGAACATATGAAAAAGAGAACGAATATCCAAAGGATTCGTCTGTCATGCTCTTCAAAATGGAGAAGCATTGACTTGACCATAAAAAATTTAAATACTGCGCATGCGCTCACGGATAATTGAAAACACCCCTCTCTGTCCATGCTTCTTCTTATCTGCACGGCTTTTTACCTCGATTGGTACATGTCTATCGATGGTTGCCCTATATGTGACCAGTAATTTTTTCATAAAAGAACATTAACCTGTAAAGAACTCAACGCACATTACACTTTTTCAATTACTCTCAGCTTTGCACTTCTCGCTCTCGGATTTAGCGCGAGCTCTGCATCATCAGGAATAATTGGCTTTTTGGTAATCGCTTTACCCTTACCCTCTTCAATGAATGCCTTAAAGAGATGCTTCACTTTTCTATCCTCGATACTGTGAAAACTAATCACTGCAAGTCGTGAGCCGGGGCGAAGATGATTGAGTGCTCCGAGCAGTCCTTTCTCGATCGAGCCGAGCTCATCGTTGGTCGCCATGCGCAACGCTTGAAAGATGCGAGTTGCGGGATGCGACTTACCTCGGTGATACCATGAGGGTGTTGCAGCGAAAATGATTTCAACCAGCTGTCCAGTTGTTGCAATTGGAGCATTCTTGCGCCCCTCAACAATCGCTGTCGCTATACGCTTTGCAAACCGCTCTTCTCCGAATCCTTTGAAGATGGTCGCAAGAGTATCTTCACGCCAAACGTTGAGGATAGTGAATGCGGTCACCTCATCTTCGTCCGGCTCCTTCTTAAACGTCATCAGGAGTGGTTCTTCCTTTTGAAAAGAGAATCCTCTTCCCGACTCTTCCAACTGGGTACTCGAGAGACCGAGGTCGAACATCGCACCATCAAGCTCCAGATGCTTGAGTGCCTCGTCAACATTCCTGAAATTCACCACGATGGGCGTGAATGTTGTGAGACGCTCAAGCTCCCGAACCTTTTCTTCCGAAAAGACTGCTTTGTCTGCATCAAGCGAAATAAGTTGTCCTTTTTTTCTGATAATTTTTGCTACCGCGCTACTGTGCCCCCCCGCACCAAATGTACCGTCAAGTACGGTCATTCCCTCCTTGAGGTTGAGCGCTGCAAGCGTTGGTTGTAAAAGAACTGATACGTGACTCATGCTATCGATATGACTTCCATGTATATATGAAAGTCATATTAAAACACACCACGTTCACCAAGCTGCTCAGCCATAGTATCTGCATTCGCTACCATTTCTGCCTTGTATACCTTCCAACTCGTCTCGTCCCATAGCTCGACGCGATCATATACACCAGTGAGGACAACCTTCTCTGTGAGCCCCGCATAACCTTTGAGCGCTTCGGGAATCAATATTCGACCAATAGCGTCTATCTCAACCTCAAATGCTCCTGAGAGCATTGCACGTGAAAAACCACGATCTTCAGATTTCCCCATCGACAACTTAGAAAGTTTTTCTGCAAATGCATTCCATTCTTTGGTTGGATATAGCGAAAGACACTTGTTGAGTCCAAGTGTGATTACCGCCTTCTTTCCCAAGTCCTTGCGGAATTTTGATGGAACAGAAAGACGTTTTTTATCGTCGACGGAATGTATGTATTCGCCAATAAACATGATAATTCAGGATTTCGTTCAGAAGCCCTGACTTTGGCGCACTCTACCGTGAAGACTGCGCCAAAGTCAGTGATTCTTCCCAAGTGCACATTTGCCCCTATCTAAGACAGAACCCTCGCACCGCCCTGCTCCCACAAGCTGGCAATACGAGGGGTAATTTCTGCCTTTACCATCCCATGTTGAAGGTCAGGATCGATTTCTCGATTTCCCACTTTCTCCCACATGTTTACCATTCTATCCCACCAGTTCCCACACTGCAACCACTTATCCCCCATTCTTATCCACAGTTCACAGATGTGAAACAATATATAGCAAACGTCAAATAGACCAAGGGGGATGCAACAAAAAAACACATCCCTTGATGTGTTTTTTTTAATAATAGAAACTAATTTTTGACGTTAATATTGAGCGTCTTTGGTTTTAATAACGGAAATACTTGTGCCTCGCGTATTGGTCTGTCTGCCAAAAATGCAAAAAGTCGTTCGGAGACTCCAAACCCACAAGTAGGAGGCATACCGTGCTCGAGCGCCTCGACAAAGTCACGATCAAACATCTGAGCTTCATCATCGCCTGCGTCGCGCATATCTTGCTGCGCTTGGAAACGCTGTGCTTGATCGATTGGATCATTGAGTTCACTGTAGCCCTTACCGACTTCACTGCCTGCAATGATAGGCTGGAACTGCTCTACCACCTTCCCACCTACTGCAAGTTTTGCGAGTGGCGACATCTCAACCGGAACGTTGATGAGAAAGCCGGGGCCACCGAGTTTCTTTCGGCAATATTTCCACAAGGTATCTGTAGCGCGAATTTTGTTCCAGCCTTTTTTGTCGTACTCGACTTTGAGGCGCTTGAGTGCACCTTCAATTTCTGAGAGCGGAGCAGTGTTAATATCAACATCGGTGAACTTCTTTATCGTCTCACGATAGTCGTAGCGCTCCCAGTCCTTATCGAGATCGACTTCAAAGCCGCGAATCGTGAACTTTGTTGTACCAAACGTTTCCTTGGCGACATGTTTGTACATCCGTTCGACGAGTTTCATACCATCTTCGTAGTTCATATACGCCATATAGAATTCAAGCTGGGTATAGTCCTGCGCATGCTCGGCACTCATCCCCTCGTTGCGGAAAATACGGCCAATTTCAAAGACTTTAGTGTAACCCGCGACCATCAGTCGCTTCTGCCACAGTTCGCCTGCGGAAATACGTAGATACACGGGAAGGTCGAGTGCGTTGTGATGAGTCGAAAAGGGTTTTGCGTCAGCGCCTCCAGTAGTATTTTCCAAGACTGGTGTTTCAAATTCCAGGAATCCCTCTGCGAGAAGGAAAGAACGGATTGCGTTCCAAAATTTTGAACGCTTTACAAATAGGTCACGAAGGTTGTCATCAAAAAGTATATCAAGATAGCGCTGGCGGAGCTTTTCTTCGGGATCCTGAAGACCATGCCACTTCTCAGGTAAGGGTCGGAGTGACTTTGCTGCCATGGTCCAGACAGCGACCTCGACGCTCTGTTCACCGCGCTGGGTGGTAAAAAGTGTGCCCTCGATACCAATGAAGTCTCCAATATCAACAACCTCGCCAAACAGATTCATGTTCTCCTCGCCAAGGACATCTCGCTTCATCACTCCCTGAAAGGTTCCAGTTCCATCGTTAAGTACTATGAACTGAATAGCACCCTGTCCACGGATAGCCATGACGCGGCCAACAAGTGCCACGCGGGCTTTCTTTTCTTCAACTGCAGAAAATGCTTCCCTCACCTCTTTGAGTGAGTAGTCGCGCATAACCCGACTTGGGTACGGCTGTATTCCCGCATTCTCGAGAAGCTCGAGTTTGCGAATTCGTTCGGAGCGGATTTCTTCAAGTGAAGCCATAGAAAAAGTATAGAATATTCAGTATAAAGTATCTAGTATGAATACAAGATACGAGATACTCAATACTTTATACTGGCATTATTTAATTTCTATTATCTCTCCACTGACCTCTCCACTTGGTGTTGTATAGGAAAACTTATCGCCTTTCTTTTTACCAATTGTCGCTTCTCCGAGTGGTGATTTATTTGAAATCTTCCCAGCTGCAACATCTGCCTCCTCACTGCCAACGATGGTGAACACCTTGTCTTCCTTTCCACGTTTTACTGTAACGATAGATCCCACACCAACTGCGTCAGTTTTGTGTTTTGCGGTCATGATGACTGCATTTTTCATAATCTCTTCAAGCACCATCACGCGCTCCTCTACTGAAGCCTGTAGTTCACGAGCTGAATGATACTCTGCATTCTCAGAAAGATCCCCAAGTGCTTTCGCTGCCTCAAGTGCCTCAGCTATTTCGCGGCGCCTGACGTGGGTAAGAAATTCTAGCTCACTTTTTAACTCTTCAAATTTTTCTTTGCTTAAATACTCTTTTGTTGTGTCCATGATTGAGAACTATAACACGCCCCTCTTTTATCAACAAATACAGCATCTTTTGACAAATAGTATTTATATAGTGCTATGTAAAGAGAATTTCGGCCTTCGAATAAGCTGTCATCTGCAAAACGATAATCCTACAATGAAGTGCCTCGCCGAAAATGTTCTTACTTGAGGTATTCAGGAGTTGTAGATGCAAGTACGCGAAATAGATTACGTGCAGTATAACTCGCATTGGTGGTGTTTCCTTTCACTCCCCTGTCCATTACCACCGCGAATGCATAACGGGGTTTATCGTACGGGAAAAAACCAATCACCCATGAGTTTACTTTCGCCTTACTGACCCCAAGCTCTGCTGTCCCCGTTTTTGCGGCAAGTTTTACTTCTGGGATATTTAATATATTTGCAGTACCCTCCACAACGGCTTCTCGCATTCCATCATGGATGACATCGAAGTATGATTTCGGAATTGGCATCTGTGACGTGCTGGTCGCAATCAGGAGTGAAAGGTGCGGCCGAACGACTTTACCGTTCGACGCAATCAGTGAGGCTTCTTTCACCGCCTGGAGCAAGGTCGTCTGCATTCCGTACTGACCAATACCAGTAAAGTACGTGTCACCGACGCGCCACGCAGGGTCGCTCGGAAAATTCTTTTTCTTCCACTCGGGATTAGGAATTGTTCCTGAAAGTTCTCCATAAAGATCAATTCCCGTCGTTGAGCCATAGCCAAACATGCGCGCATACTTCTCGACATTTTTTATCCCCAGTCCTTTTTGACCTTCGAATCCACCAGCAATTTCATAGAAATATACATCAGAAGACCATGCAATTGCGGAACGCATATCAATAGAGCCATGATTCTTCCAATCATTAAAACGACTTTCCTTTTCAGGGAAATAGGGATTCGGGATTGTAATGTAGCCCTTAGTAAATATTTGCTTCTCAGCGGGAATAATCCCCTCACTGAGTGCCCCGATTGCAAACATCGGTTTTACAATCGAGCCTGGCGCAAAAAGCCCACCAATCGCACGATTAAGAAATGGACTGCCCTCATCGTTATTGTACTCGGCGATTTTTTTCCTGTCTTCTCCATCGGTCATGACATTTGAGTCATAGGTCGGATATGAAACAAGGGCGAGAAGTTCACCGTTTTCAATATCCATAATAGCACCTGCTCCTCCAAGATAACTCTCTTGCTCGGCGATACTGGCTATCGTGTCGTAAACTGCTGATTGTACCCGAGCATCGATTGTGAGCTTTAAATTTTCACCAGAAAGTGGAGGATCAATCACATTCGAAGACACGACAGTTCCGAGCGCGTCTGTTTCTATTATCCGTAGCCCACTCTTCCCCTTTAAGGAGTCGTTGTAATAGGACTCGACTCCTGAGTCAGCTTCATAATCATTGCGATAATATACTCCCGACTTATCTCGAGCTGGATAGTGAAGGAAGCCAAGAATATTTCCAAAGCCTGGATCTTCGGTATAGCGACGCAAGGAAAAACCAAGGTCCTCTGCATTTGCAGTATTCCAAGCAAGTTCTTCACCGTTTCTATCTGAAATAATTCCACGCTCAGGAAACAGCAGTTGATGTTCGAGTCTATTTTGCTCACTTTTTAGCGCATAAATACTCCCATCACGAACTTCAAGTATCGACGCACGTACGAGAAGTAAAATACCAATAATGAAAAAAACTGCAGCAAGAAAAATTATCGTGCGTTCACTAATCGGACGTTCAATCCGGCCCTCAAACTGATGCACGTCAAAATCAGGAATATTCTTGTCATCTAAGAATATTTCATCTGGGTCAATATCTTTATGCGAATGAAAGTATGTAAATCGGCGCATGGCAACAACATTTTAGCACGTTATCTAGGGGTGGAGCTAAATACGCAGAAAACGCTCGCGGACAAAACTCCTACTCACTTCGAGAATAACAAAAATAGCAAATAGTGAGAGAGGGTAAATCATAGTTGTCACTGCAACTCCAGCGCTGTGGTAGAGTACTTCCTCAAGAACAACGAGTGCAATAAACTCAACATAATACGGAATAAAAATAGCGATGACTGCTCCAAGAAATATCACCAACCAATATGGCGCAAGAAATACCCCCGCAACGAGAAGAATTCCTAAGCCTATGCGTTTTATCTTGTACTGCTCCATGTGCATTTTTTAGGAGTTATCTTTCTTTGCAGAAACGGGGGTAATGGTTTTAGGTACTGCGAGATAAAGCCAGTCTTCCTTATAAATATCAAACGGAAGTCGAATGTAGATAGCTTCAAGGGAACTCCCCTCGGGTCTATCGATAGCGTCAACGGTGCCAGCATATTCAGGAGCGATTGCAGGAATCGAAACAAGATCCCCAACTTTCACTGCAACACCTCGCGGCAAGATGACGCGAAGATTTCCTCCTCCTATCCCCCACGCAACCGAAGGAATTGAACTCGAGCCAATGGCAACAGCAAGCTGCGTGTTGGTTGTCGAATAGAGGGAAACGAGTGCAGTTCTCCCCCACACTCGTGTCACTTCTCCTACCTTAAAGTCTCCCTGTGAAAATGCCTGCATACCAACGAACACTCCCTGTTCCTCTCCAGCGTCAAGAAGGAGTGTGTCGTAAGGCGAGACAGGTGGTGCTGAGAGGATTCGCGCCAACCGATACTCATATTCACTTTTTCTTCCGAGCATTTCTTTTAACTCAGTATTCTCCTTCCGAAGTGTCTCGCGTGAATACGCTTCGATTGCCACTTCATCGAGTGTTGCTCGCAAACGAACATTTTCTGCCTCAAGTGCGGCTTTGCCCGAAAGCGCAGTGGCCATGGTGTCGTACTTTTCTATCACTCCGTCGCGGACAAACCAAAATGGCCGCCCGACAATTGCGAGTAGTCCCCCGAGTGTATTCGCGACTGGACCACGCAAGGAAAGCAAGAGGAGTGCAATGAGGAGAACCACCCCAAGAATTTTCCTGCGTTTTTTCTTCTTCTGTTCATCATGCCTGAAGCTCGTAATCATGGATTAGAAATAAGAGATAGGAAATAAGAGATAGGATGATTCAATACTAGCAGATTCAATGTTGTATCCCATCGTAAATTCTTGTATTAGACGCAATACAGAGCGCTGTGCATTTGTAATGCTTCCAAAATTTGGAGTAATGCGCAGTTTTGGACCGGCCGAATACTCGGAAGCCATAGTTCTGCTATGGTGCCCGAGTTGAGGACGGGAAAAACAAGCAGTGAACAAATTTTGAAAGGTTACCTCGGTGGGAGCTCGTTGTCGTGTTCGATGAGTACCTCTCGATACTCATCGATATTTTCAATCACTATTCCTGTCCCACGTGCGACTGCGGTGAGCGGCTCATCAGCAGTGGCAACGGGTATCTTTAGGGTCTGCTGGAGGAGCTCTGGGAGACCAATGATGAGCGCTCCGCCGCCAACAAGAACGATACCGCGATTCATCACATCTGAGAGAATTTCAGGAGGAGTGGTCTCGAGTACTTCTTTTGTTGATTCAACTAGAACTTGGATGGATGAAAGTAGCGCTTCACGGATATCGGCGTCGGTCACTATCACTTCGCGAGGAAGTCCAGTCAGTAAGTCACGGCCACGAATAGCGGCTTCCATTGGCTCCTTTGGTTTCATGGCAGAACCAATTGCAATTTTTACATTCTCGGCAGTGCGTTCACCAATGAGAATTTTAAATTCATCACGAATATAAGAAATGATATCGGTATTAAAACGGTCACCAGCAATCTTGAGGTTTTTTGAGTTGACGATACCACCGAGCGAGATTACAGCGATATCAGTCGTGCCACCACCGATATCAATAATCATCGAGCCGACCGGCTCTTTGACGGGAAGTCGGATACCAATAGCTGCGGCCATCGGCTCCTCGACGATATATACCTCACGCGCGCCAGCATTCATCGCCGCATCACGAACAGCGCGAGTTTCGACATTGGTTATTGATGATGGTACTCCAATTACTACGCGAGGTCTTCCCTGCTTCCTTGACATCTTCACCGCTTTGTTAATGAAGTGGGCGAGCATTTCTTCGGTGACTTCAAAATCCGAAATGACACCGTCTACCAGTGGACGAATCGCGACGACGTGACCTGGGGTACGTCCGAGCATCTGCTTAGCGTCCATTCCAACTGCAACGACGCGATTGGTCTTCTGGTTTAAGGCGACGACAGAAGGCTCGTTGATGATAATGCCGTGGTCGCGAAGATAGACAAGGGTATTTGAGGTACCAAGGTCGATGCCAATGTCGCTTCCAAGCATGTTGTAAAATCTTTCAAACATAAGGTGTTCCCCATTCTAGGGTACAGGTCGGTTATAGTCAAAATAGTGCAGTAAATTGACAAAAAATCTTTTCGTGCCAGTATTGTTTAAGACAACAACTCTGAGGAGCTACCACCATGTCAGCAATGACTGCGTTTATTCAAAAGGACGAATACGGGCAAAAGCACTTCCATGTGCTAATTTCGGACAGGGACAATTCGGGACAGTATCTCGTGTCATCAATCGGCCGACGTGAGCAGAAAGACCTAACACTGTGGGACGCAATGAAAGTGGCAGTACAATACCACAGAACCCAGATGCTGCTGTGCGGAGAAATACCCACCAAAGTCACCTCACTTACTACATACAACTCGCCCACAAAAGCATGGGTCACGACCATGAATTTGGAAAGATACGTCAAGCTGTAACAGCCCGCCGCAAGAGAACGTCGGGCTACTCTTTTTTTGTTATTTTTTCAGCAACTCGTCCTTCGTCATCGCGCTCACTTCTCCCGTCTTTCGGTCTTTGATTTCGAGAAGTCCCTTCTCGATTACTTTCTTCGAAACTACAATGCGGGTTGGAATTCCAAGCAAGTCGCTGTCATTGAATTTCTCTCCTGCAGACGGCAGGGCTCGGTCATCATAGAGCACGTCAATGCCCTTCTCAGTGAGGGCGTAATAAATCTCATCGCCAAGCTTCTTTACCGCTTCATCTTCGGGTGCAAGCGAGACAAGATGATAGCGAAAAGGCGAAACAGAAACTGGCCAGACAATTCCCTTTTCGTCCGAGAGCACTTCAACGATTGTGCCCATCACACGCGCGGGACCGATACCGTATGAACCCATGAAGGCTTCGGTCTCGACTCCTTCTTCATTTTTGAATGTGAGACCGAGTGCTTTAGAAAATCGGGTTGCGAGGGTAAAAATATTTCCCACTTCGACAGACTTTGCCTCAATGATGTCACTCCCAAGTCCGAGCTCTTTAATGATTTCTGGGGTGTACACTTCTTTATTGACCGCGATGTTCTTCGCCTTATCGATGTAGATAACGTCTTCACCCGCATCGGTGATAGTTTGAAATTCATGTGAGTATTTTGAGAACATTCCACCCGACGCGAAGGTGATAAAGGTGTTCTCTCCGAGTCCGACTCGTTCGAATACGCATACATACGCCTCCTTTGCCTTCTCATAAAACTCCATGTGCTCTTTCTCGTCTCGTGAGAATGAATAAAGATCCTTCATCACGAACTCGCGGGTGCGCATAATACCGCTCTTTGCACGAGTCTCGTTCCTAAACTTGGTCTGGAACTGATAGATATACGAAGGCAGGTCGCGATAGGAAGTGACAAAATCCTTCATCATTTTGGTCAGCGCAGGCTCATGAGTGACCGCAAGCCCGAGCTCGGTGCCATTCTTGAGTTTGGTCTTGAACCAAACGTCCACCTCTTTGTCGTCCCATTGATTGGTCGGTTCCCAGGTCTCCTTTTGCTGGAGCGCCGTCATAGTGAGCTCTTGTCCGCCGATGGCATTCATCTCTTCGCGAATGATTTGTACGATATTGTTGAACACCTTAAGGCCGAGTGGCAAGAGTGCATACACACCCGCCATCTCTTTATAAATATATCCGGCACGCAAGAGTAGCTGTGCGTTCTTTGATACTTCGTCTTTCGGTGCTTCCCTTCTCGTCTTGGTAAATAGTTGTGATTGTCGCATGGGTCTTATTTTAGCCCAGCAGAGGCGTTCTCTTTATATTGACAAAACATAATTCTAATGTATTCTATAGGTAGACTAACCACAGTACTTCACACCAAGGAGCAACCCATGAGATTTCCGCAACGAAATACTCTCGCGGCCGCTTTTATTCTCTTCATCACCGCGTTTTCATTCAATTGGAGCGTGAGCACCCACAAAGACACAGCGAACACGGTCGCCGTCCCGAAGATCGAAGCGGCGATACCCAAAGAGGACTTCTACGCCTCGAACCTCGCCGCGATGAATGCCGCAAGGCCGTGCGACAGGATCCGCGTCAACTACCCAGCAAATGCAACAGGCGCATCGCATTGGATGAAGATCGACAACGGCGTTGTCTCGACGAGGCAACTGCTCGAGTTCCCACAGTCCGACACTCATGTCGATGGAATCGGCTTTCAGAACCACATCGGAGGTGTGGGTGAAGCTGCCTCCGTTTTCGGCGGCCTCGACATTCCAAAGACTGCCCGTGATCTTTCCGACCATGGCGGAAAAATTTCCTTCACTCCTCTTCGTCATTGTTACGTCGACAGTGGAGGCATCGTCAACGTCACATGGTGACCTGACCCAAAAGCGCCGCACCCCGCGGCGTTTTGTTATTTTCCAAATATTTAATTTCTAAAGTTCTTTAACTTTTTAAAAATTGGATGGGATACGAAGCGTTGGACTGAGCAAATACTCGGGAGATGTAGGGTTGCCTACATTGAGCGAGTTTTGCGAAGGAAACGCGAGTAGTCCGCCAATTTTAAAAAAGTTTGACCACATCGTGATAGGTCACGAGCAGCATGAGTAGCATCAGGAGTGCAAACCCACCGAAATTTACATAATTTGCCACTCGCGTAGGTATCGAACGGCGCAAGATGCCTTCGATAGTGATGAACAGCAGTCTTCCTCCGTCGAGTGCGGGAAACGGAATAATGTTGATGATTGCGAGATTGATAGAGATAAGCGCGGTAAAGAGGAGTACGTTTGCAAACCCTACCGATGATGCAGCACCAACTGCTTTGACTATTCCGACTGGACCGGTGACATCGTCAAAATTTCCATTGCCAACGATTGCTTGACTTAAGAATGCCCAAATCCCAATTGCGGTCATCTTTGTATACTGCCAAGTCTTTATTACTCCGTGATATAAAGCCTGATCGATTGGGAGTTTGAGAATACCGACCATGTCCATGAAAATTCCTATCGCTGCACCTTTTTGCGAAATTCCAGAGACGGGAAGCATGGTAGCTTTCATTTCTTTGCCTTGGTGCTCGTAGGTGACGGTGATTGGCTTGGCTTCGCGTGGTCCTATAAATGCGGAGACGACTTCAGGCGAAGTTGCGAGCACTGAATCAGCCCCATCGGTAAGTGAAATAAGATAATCTCCTCCCGCAATCCCAGAAATATCTGCAGGGCCTTTTGCGGAGACCTCAGAAATCATCATTCGCGCGTTTTGAACAGGAAATCCCTCGTCGTTATCTACTGGGGCCAATATTCCGATTGCCAGTGTTGCTGAGATGAGTACCCATGCAAGGACGATGTTCATCACCACTCCTGCGACAATTACTGCCGCTTGTACCAGTCTCGGTTGTGCAGAAAAACTTCTCGCTTTATCTTCAGGCTTTACTTCATTTGCATCCTCGCCGTAGATTTTTACATAGCCACCAAGCGGAAGCAGATTGAACGCATAGGTCGTCTCGCCTTTTTTAAACGAGAATAAACGTGGAGGAAAGCCAAAGGCAAATTCATCAACCCGAATTTTCGCTAACTTGGCGACGACAAAGTGCCCCGCCTCGTGAACGAGGACAAGTACAAGGAGTATGAGGATGAAAAGAAGAATGGACATGGTAAGTAAGATATAAGAAATAAGATATACGAGATAAGAAAATGCAGAGGGAATTATGTGTTTGTTTTGAGTTTACTTATATCTTATCTCCTATCTCTTATATCTTGTATTAGTTGCTGACTTCGGATTCTTTCAGAGCGGCCATTTTATCGAAGCGGCCATTTGCCTCATCGACATGTTTTTGTAACTCCTCTTTCGCTTTAAAGTGTTCGTCCTCACTCATCTCCCCTTCTTTCTCCAGCTTCTTCCACTCGGTGAGTAGAGTCTCACGTTCTTTCCGAAGTGAGATGCGCGCATCTTCGAGTTTGTCCTTCATTAGTTTGACTATCTGCTGACGACGCTCGCCGGTAAGCTCGGGGAAAATAACTCGTAGTCCACCATCGTCTGAAACGACGGACAGTCCGAGGTTCGCTTTTTGAATTGCTCCTTCGATTGCCTTCACTTGAGATTTGTCCCACGGAGCGATTCGGAGTGTACGCGCGTCTTCCATACTAATAGAACCCACGTGTGCGATGGGTGTCTGTGAGCCGTATGACTCAACGGTGATGGAATCGAGGATGGCTGAGGTGGCGCGGCCAGTACGCAGCTGCGAGAACTCCTTCTTGAGCCACTCCTCAACCTCTTTCATCCGCTCTTTAAAATCAGAAAAATCATAAGTCATCAAAATAGTGTAGCAAAAAACGAGTCAACTAGACAATCTAACATAGAAAAAAGCCCTGCAAGTATTGAAACTTGGACAGGGCCTCGGCTAGCATTGCGCTAGTGTATGCAAATCATTTCACTTCCTGGAGATCAGACCTTGGCTTCGGTTGAAGCGGCGGGTTCATCGGCCTTGGGGGCCGTACCACCGCGTTGCTGCGAAGAGATCAGGTTGGCCAACAGGACGTTGACCAGTCCAGCGTTACCGCCACCACTTTCGCCACCTGCGACGATGTGCGGGACGAGCGGGATCTTCGCGAGAGCGAGAGCGCGAACGCCCTCGATGACACGATAGTTGTCCTGCCCGACCGCTTCGGTCTTGAGCTTGATGACCGATGCCTCGGCTGTACCGACCGCAGTGATCTTCTTACCTTCGGCGTCGCCGACGACTGTCAGCACCTCGGCGTCTGCTTTGGCATTGATGGTCTTGGCCTCGGCTTCACCGGATGCCCTCTTGACCACTGCCTTCGCATTGAACTCGGCGATCTCGACGGAACGTTCGGCTGCCACCACACTGGCCTGGGTGTCGGCCTGAGCGGTCGCCTGCTGGAGCTGCTTGCGGGTCTCTTGTGCAAGACGCTGCGTGTCGTACGTCGTCTTTTCCTGCTCGGCCAGCTTGCGGTCGGTCAAGGTCTTCATCAGTTCGGCCGGCGGAACTATGTCGCCGATGAGCGTCTCTACCGCGACCACATCGTATTCGGCCAGTGCTGTCGAGATGGCGGCCTTGGCTTCTGCTTGCCGCACGGAACGGTGTTTGAGGAAGTCGATGACGTCCGAGTTCTGCGCCGCATTGCGGAAGTAGTTGCCGATGGTCGGCTCGAGCACTTGCGTGACGAGCGCTTCCATACTGCCAAACCGAGCGATCACCTTCGGCGCCGAGTTGCGCGGGATGTGGATGATCTGGCTCACGTCCAGGTTGAATGTGAAGCCGTCGGCCGAACGCACCGTGATAGTTGAAAGGTTCTTGTCGAGGTTGTGCGCCTCGGTCTTGCCGGTCGCCCAGTTGAGGACGACGTTCGCCGTCGGAACCTCGCGCACCTTGTGAGTGCGCGGATTGATTGGGAACTTGCCGGGATCGAGGACATCGATCCAGACACCACGTTGACCCTTCTTGACCATGTTGCCGTGCTTGAAGCCTTCGCCGGTGACGTCTTCACCCGGCTGGCCGACGAATGCGACCACCACACCGACCGATGCGATCTTCACTTCGGTGATATCGACTTCTTCGACTGCCGCAAACTTCGGGTTGATGAAGTAGCGACCGGCCAAAAGCACCTGTTCCTGGAGGCCCTTGGTGCCGCCCTTCTGGACGAACGCCATCGGGTTCTGGAACATATTGTGCTCAGCAATCTCCGGACCGGCGATTTCGCCGGTGACAAGCTGCTTGCCTTCCTTGGTAGTGACGATGCCGACCTTGTTGTCGGGGATGTCAGTGACATCGGCCATTTCAACCTTGAACAGCTTCGGATTGATCCGGTACTGCCCTTGGGGGATGATCGACATCTGCGGGCCGCGTTCGCCGCCATTCTTCATGAACGCTTCGGCATCCTGGTACGAGTCGCAGTCGACGTGAACGCCGATGATGCGGCCGCCAGAGAGAGCCTTGCCGTCACGTGCCTCGACGACGCCGATCTTGCCCGGGGGCACGACCGTCATCTCGCCTTCGGTGACGCTGAACACCAGCGTATTGATACGCCACGACCCGGGAGGGACGATGGCCATCTGTGCGCCGCGTTCGCCACCCCCCTCGAGGAAGGCGCGTGCGTCTTGGAAGTTGTCGCAAGCGACCTGGCGGCCGATGATGCGGCCGTCAGGGAGCGCCTTGCCGTCACAGGATTCTACGATGCCAATCTTGCCGGGCTGAACCACGAAGAACTTTTCGAACGTGATCGTGTACTGCCACGGCCAGAGCCAGAAGTGGAGTCCCGGTGCCAAGGTGTCGGCCTGGATGCCGGCTTCACCTTGAAGCGCCACGATCTTACCCGGGGGCAACTCGCGGTTCTTGCCGAAGATGACGAACTTCTTGACCACCAGACCGATCTGGTCGTCAGGGATGATGTACACCCCGAACAGGCGAAAGGTCCACTTGAAGCTGACGATGAACGCCAGCAAGAGAATAACCCACCAATACCCGAAGATACTGCTAAGAAAATTGAGGCCTGCTTCCATTGATTATTTCTCCTAGAGTGAGTTGACTGTGAGGTACAATCCTGAGACTTTCTCAGAATTGTCATATTTATAGCATTTGTTTGCTAAAATGTCAATTCTGTAACATGACTATAATTAGCCATGTTCCGATAAGGATTTTTACCAAGGAGTGAAAGGGATTCTTCGGTTTACCTGCAGTTTGCCAAACTTATTAAAACATGTTATGAAGTAGCGGAGTTTGTTCCAGTGTAACAATAAACAAAAAGGAGGTACCAGATGCAAGAACACTTGAAAGAGTTCTTGGCCCTAGTTCTGAGTGGTTGCATTGTAGAGGTATTCGCCCACTACGTCGTAGTGGGAGTGAAGCGCCTGTCCAATCGCTATTTGGAACACAAGCACCGGCGTCGTGCTCGTAAGAAGCACCGCCACTAAATACGAGGCCCCTGTCCAATCAAATGGACAGGGGCTTTTCAATTTAAGTTTTACTTTGTAGGGATAGTTAGTGCGAGGTGCTCTAACAAAATCTTGAGTGACGGTGCACGGTCAGAAAGATAACGCTTTGCAGTAATGACATCTTCGAGTGCGGTTGCATACTCATGATGAGCGCTGAGTCGCGCGTGGAGTGCACTCTCGAGATGAGAAAGGAAATCCCGCGCGGCATCCTTGGCTTCTGATTTGTCGTCGACTTTCACTTTAGTGAACTTTTCAATACGCAGCATACGCTCGGGAATATCCGCGTCAATGAATTCATCTCCGACCTTACTTCCCCTAAGGAGTCGCTTCTCGCCGACGAGTTGCACGCGCGAGCGCACGGTCGGGATAAGAGTCTCTTTGGTGCGAGTGATGAGGATGAAGTGGGTGTCTTCCGTAGGCTCTTCGAGGGTCTTGAGGAGGGCGTTCTGCGCCTCGCTGGTCATAATATTGAACGCAACAATGAAGAACTTCTTGTTCCCCTCAGCACCGCGCATCTGCTGCTCGCGCCGGAGCGCATGCGCATCATCAATACCCATCGAATCGAATTCCAAGAGATGTAAATCAGGACTATTCGCCGCAGTCAGCTTCTCAGCATACAAAAAATCCAACACCTCAGGCATAACCAAATCCCTCTCCCCCTCCACGAGATAGGCATGATGCAAATGTTTTGTATTTAAAGTGAAACTCATGAAATTTTATATCTGCCCCTACCCATAAAGTTGTGCGTGACTTCCAACACGAATCAAATATATCGTATCTCCATCGACAAAAAATAGTGCGCGCACATCTGCATTCACGTTAATACTGAAACACCCCATATACTCGCCCTTGAGAGCGTGAAAATTGAGTAGAGGATTGAAACGGTCGTTTATGAATAATTCTATTCGAGTTTGTGTTTGTGACTGAACTTTTACAGTACATTTTGCAAAATCTTTTTGAAATGACTTTTGAA
>JAYSWT010000075.1:0-1953 GCA_043717905.1 bacterium
TCTTTTTCTTTTGTAATGTCAGTCAAGTTATAGCCTTTACGTAGAAAGATGTCTCGGACTATTTCAATTTGAGGTACATGCTGAATGTTCACAGTCTCAAATGTCCAGAAACATTTAACGAAATGTTTCGTGTAACGAGTTTTAACAATATTAACCTCTCCTTTCGGTTGTTTAACATTCCTATCCGCAGTCTCCACGCAGCAAAAGGCCTCCTCCAACACATGCACGGAGCTAGAGAGCACCAAACCACCATGCCCGACATCAGGAACGACAGCCGGGCTAGTCATGCCTTCACGAGTACGACAGGCTCGACATTCATACAATTTGAATCGTCCATTAGCTCCAAAGGGCAAGTCAGAAAGAAATATGTATCTATAAACCAATTTCCCTGCCATGTTCACGTTCAGACCTATATTCAAGTCACAAAATTCAAAATATCAAAATTAAAAGCGGTGTCACCTATATTCAAGTCACAAAATTCAAAAGTGACTGAAAAATGTCACGTCCATCTTTTAAGTACCTCTTGGTACCGGCGAATAGAAAATAAGATGACATGTTTCTTTGTGACATCATATCATGCACACACACAGACACAACACATCACAAACATCAGCAGTCCAATACTCATATGTACACCAACAAACATACATACATATTCAACATCTACCTCATCGCCGATAGTGCATGCAGGCACCTATCTGCACACACACTCAGACAATAAATTGCGCGTTCATTTACACCGACCACAAACAATGCAATAAATCTAATCAGAGAGCGCAATTAATCCCCCAAGGCGACTTTGTCACCGAACACGACAAAAACATAACGTCATCTATGACCAGGGACCCCACCAAGGATGAGTACTCGACAAACTCCGAAGCTCCTAATGGTACGTTGTGACTACTGAGAGGTCTTTCGTAGACGTACTGGCGGCCCTTGTGGTGAAGGTAGACCACTGTGAGACTGTGGTCAGGACCACCGTTCTGTGCAATCACCGTAAAGGTAACAAAATACAAAGACACATACCGGTCATCGTACGCGCCATGTGGGTACATTATCAATCTCATTTTGTAGCCATTCTTAAAAACGAAAAAGGGCTCACTGAACAGACAATTCTTGCCATTCCTCCATTGAGAAAAGTTGTCTATAGTGCACAGAAAAATGTCGTGCTTCTCTTCCTCAAATCGCTCTTCCTCAAACAACACATCAAACGCTTGCACCCTCTTCGCTTGATCTATCTCGAGACAATTTACTCTCTTGTTCGTCTCATCAATTTTTTTCTCGAGCTTCTTCTTCTTCTTCTTTAGTGCCTTGATTTGGATTTGCAACTCTTCCATCGTATCATCATCGCTTTTCGATGTTTCAATTTTAAAATCTACTCCACCACCCGTAGAAATATTAGCATCCACCAAATTAGTCACAGTCACGATGTCATGCGACACAGTTGAACTAACAGCACTCTCCTGGATGCTATAACCATTGCTTTGTCGACATTGTCTCCAGTGAATAACCATATCTTCCAAAGGAGCTTCAATAAAACAGTCGTTTGTGGGACATTTGACTTTCAACGCAAGAATTACATTGTTACATTCCGACTCACAGTGGACATCATTCATACTTTTGAAATCAGTACAGCAAAAATCATTATCGTTGCCTGGACAGTGTTTGCCTCCATTTTCCAAATACTTCTGAATACATCGACGACAAAATTTACATCCGCATATCAATTGGCTGGCGTCAATAATTATACCTTTACAAATGGCACAAGATAAATCTTGTAGGGTATCATTGTCAAATTCCAGAGAAAATGTACTAATTATATCCCTAACACCCTCCCAAAGGGCTTGTGACATTTTCTATGAATCAATACAACTTAAACATTACCGGATATCTAAATTTTAAATTTGGCTCATCAGTTAATATTAAAACAGCAAGCAATATGTAATCATTGAA
>JAYSWT010000076.1:0-1948 GCA_043717905.1 bacterium
CTACCATCTTGTAGAGGATGTCGCAAAAACATTGCTGCGCCAAATTTGACATCGACTTGGGGCTATTCAAAATGCAACACAAGCGTGAAAGACAGATTGACAGGCATACATACGGACATAGGTCTAGCGTTTTGCGCTAAAATTCAAATCCACGAATATTTAAGGTGCGCTTCGTTCGCAATGAACTGCAGGACATCCTAGCAACACTGGCAGCTTGCTGGTATTACTAGCGTATGTGGTTTAATCGGCACCACTGGCAGCCCGTACATATCAAAAGTCTAAAGCGCAGGATTTTTTTAGTGATACTTACAAATTGACCAGCACCACTTTACAATATTGGCAACTTGCAGGTATTGCTGGCGTACGCGATGTTTGCGGCGCCTATGTCAGCCCCACGTATTACTCGCCAGCCCCACAAGCGCACACAAGGACTTTCACCCCCAGCCAAGGCTGGTACTCATTTTCATCAAAAGTCGGTAGAAGGCTGAGTTGACCTGAGCAATTGTGAGTAAATTCCTTGCCCAAGGAAATTACGTGATGACAAAGTAGTGTCGGACTTCCGGGATCCAGAAATCCAGAGATTGGATTGCTCTAATCCCTGGATTTCTGGATTGAAAAACACAATTTATTAATTAAAAATTTCCGTGAAAAACACCGCAACTGCAACTGGTTCAGTCCATTCGAGACGATCTGCATTGGCTTCCACCACGGCCGGTGAAACAGACTACAATATAATTTTCGTCTTGAGACTAGGCGATAGACTGTTTCACTGCAGTAGCCTTGGCTTCCACTATAGCCAACGTCGAGTAGACTACAAAACTATGCATGATAGTTTGCACAACACTGCACCATCATATCTGGTTACATGCCAGTTTCGGAAGAAGATGGTCGTCGCCATCTTCGCTCTGGAGCGAGAGGAGACCTGGTCAACCGGCTTCTCGGACAAAAACATTTGGACCTCGTACGTTCAACGTTTCTGGTCCAGATACTTAAAACAAACTTTCAACTGTTCATCGTGACTCATTTCTGACCATTCGCCAGTTATGTGCCTGACTGAAGGCCGAATTATTCCGTCAGACACGAGAAACATTAACAATAGCGCTCGGATCGTGACTGTTCCGACCACAGAATAATGATATGTATAGAATGCCGGTGATGATATTAAACACGGTTACAACTTTTTGTTTACGAAAATGTTACGCATGCGTCAGGTCGTACGTCACCGAAGCTGGCACTCGACCTTTAGCAAGTGCTCCGCTATTAAAATAAATAAGTAAATGTAAACACTATGCTACTAGCAGTCGTCTGCTGCCTAGTGCCTTGCCGTTAGTTACTAGTGATTAGCAATGCCTAAGAAATGCTGTGCACAAAATTGTAACAGTAATTCAATTAAAAACGAAAGAGGACTTAGGTTTTTTGGGTTAGTTACTTAACTCAGAATTTTAATTTAATAAATTAATATTTTAAGACTAAAGCATCAATATCCTACTGGCAGTACTTTGTGAGCTAGCATAATTATTGAATGACTATTCCCCACCCGGAAGGCGAGTTGGACTGTCGTTTGGGTATGGAGGCAGGCGGCTTCGAACGTGGTGGAGCTAAACGGAAAGGAAGTAGAAAAAACTTGGCGAGACCGCGCGAGGTGGAGAAACTTGATATGTAAGAAGTTTGGAACCGTCAAACCACTGCTTGCAAGACGTAAAACGATGACAATACTGACGAACGGACAGATGTAACATCTTTAACCGATTTGTTCCACGAGAAAATGCAGAATACCAGTAAGCCATAGCCAACATTCACCCAAGTATCTAATTCCAAATTATTTTAATGGGCGTATGCTACTGGTGCATAGAATCAATGATCACGCTTGCAGCATATCGAGCAATATCGTAACCACCCAAGATCTAAGCGGATGGAATACAAGCTATGGACGATATCTGGAAATTTT
>JAYSWT010000077.1:0-4880 GCA_043717905.1 bacterium
GTTGATGTTACACCAATTTGTCCACCCATACGCTCTATTCCACGTTTTACAAATGCCAAACCGATGCCGCTTCCCGGGTATTCGCTGACCCCGTGCAGCCGCTCGAAAGGTTGAAAAATACGTTCCAAGTCTCGAGTTTCGATGCCAATCCCGTTGTCTTGAACATGAATTTTAATCATCTGCGAATGACGCTCTATTTCAGCCCAGATCGTGATTTCTGGACTCGTGTCGCTTCGAGAGAATTTAAGGCTGTTGCCAACCAAATTGATCAAGATTTGGCGCAGGATTGTTTCTCTTGCCAGCACGCTTGGAAAATTCCCTTTTAACTTAATGATGGCGTTGCGCCGTTCCCGCTCAGACTCAAATTCGTGTACCAGATTGAGCAGCATCTGCTCGAGCGCAATTGGAGTTAGTCTGACTTCGGCTTTGCTTAATCGGCTGTACTGCAATAAATCGGTGATCAAAACATCCATGCGACCTGCCGCCCCAACGATACGGTTGACAAAATCTTGTCCTGCGCTTGGGGTGGTGTCGCTGTAATCTTCCAAAAACGCCCGTCCAAATCCTTGAATCACATTCAGCGGGCTTCGCAGGTCGTGTGAGACGCTCGAGGTGAACGATTCGAGTTCCTGGTTGACCTCAAATAAGCGTTTTGTGCGTTCTTCTACGCGTTGCTCGAGTTCAATGTTCAGTTGCTCGAGGGCGTCCTGGGCGGTTTTGCGGCTTGTCACATCACGCAGCGTTGCCTGAATTTCACGCAGCTCTTTTGTCTCTGGGTCATAGATGAATTTGGAGAGCGTCTCGACCCAAATGTAGTCGCCGTTTTGATGTTTAACTCGAAAAATCGTACTGAGATGGTCTTTATGTTTATTTACGGCATCTTGACGAAGTGCCAAGTAGGCAATTTGGTCGTCGGGATGCATGGATTCGACACTCAACATATTGGCAATGTTACTTTGATCGTAGCCGAACACGGTACTCGCTGACGGTGAAACGTAACGAAGTTGCCTGTCAGCCGTGGATACGACAATGACATCTTGGGCGTTTTCGGTAATGGTACGGTACAGACGTTCATTTTCTTCAAGTTTTTGGAGGGCAACCACACGCTCGCTGATATCGCGCAGGGTCGATTGAAGCTCTATCAATACTTGCGTATCTCTGTCTCGAATTAATTTTGCCCTAGACTCAATCCAGACGTAATTTCCATTTTTTTGACGTACACGGTAGGTTGATTTGAAATCTTCTTTACGATTTTCAATTGCTTCCCGACGAATTTTAAGATAGGCATCTTTGTCTTCAGGGTGCATTGTATTAAAATTGGATAGTTTATCGAATTCACTTTCGTCGTAACCCAAAACTAATTTTGCTGATGGTGACAAAAACCGTACTTTGCCATCGATATTCGAGATAACAATCACATCCTGGGCGTTTTCGGTAATGGTACGGTAAAGCCGCTCACTCTCCTCGAGTTTTTGCAGTGCAATCATACGTTCGCCAATATCACGCACCGTCGATTGAATCTCAATTAATGTTCCAGTACCATGATCTCGAATTAATTTTGAGATAGACTCCACCCAGATGTAATGCCCATCGTGGTGACGCGCTCGAAAACTCGCGTTGAAATACGCTTTGTGTTGATCTAGCGCCTCTTGGCGAATCTGAAGGTAGGCATTCAAGTCATGGGGATGAATAGAATTCAAGCCCATAACTTCAATACCCTCTTCTTGAACGTAACCAAAAACAGTTGTTGCTGACGGTGAGACATAACGCAGCACACCCCTGATGTCGGTCACGACAATGACATCATAGGCGTTTTCGGTAATGGTTCGGTACAAGCGCTCACTTTCCTCGAGTTTTTCTTGTGCCAACTTCCAATCGTCAATGCTGCGCACGGTGACTTGCAGTTCTGTGGTGCTACCTTCGGCATTGCGGCTAATTTTCACGACCAGTTCGACCCAAATATAATCGCCATTTTTACGGCGCAGTCGCGCATTTGCCCGAAAAATATCCAAGCCATTTTTGATGGCGGCACGTCGACTGGCATCATAGGACTCGAGATCGGCGGGATGAAAATAATCAAAAGACCGAGTTTGCATTATTTCTTCAGGGTCAAAGCCAAGAATGGTTTTGACCGATGGTGAAACGTATTGAATACTCGAATCTGTGTGCGTTATCAGGGTTATGTCATGCGCATTTTCGGTAATATTTCGGTATAAATATTCGCTCTGCTCGAGTTTTATTCTAGAAGTAACGCGTTCTTGAATATCCCGTGTGGTTGATTGAATTTCTATGACCATACCGTTTAAATTACGAATGATTTTTCCAGAAGTTTCGACCCAAATATAAGTTCCATTTTGATGTAAAGCCCGAACTTCAAAAGTATAGAAATCATTTTTACTTTCAATGGTATTTTCAAGATTTCTGTTAAATTTTTCGATATCCTCTGGATGAATAAATTCCGAAACTGTTTTTGATTTAATATATTTTTCTTCATAACCTAAAACTGCTTTTATGGACGGGGAAACATAGGTTATTTTACCATCCAACGCAAAAATCGCTATAATGTCTCGAGTGTTTTCGGTAATTGTGCGGTATAGATGCTCACTTGCCTCCAATTTCTCTTGGGCAACAATACGTTCAGTCATGTCACGTGAGGACACTTGCAGTTCTTGAACCTTGCCGTGTTCATCGCGCTTGATTTTTAAGATCGATTCGACCCAAATGTACTCACCGTCTTTGCGACGCAGACGGCTTTCAGAACGAAATATGTTCAGCCCCTTTTCAAAGGCTTCTCGGCGACTTTCCAGGTGCTTTTGAAGGTCGTCTGGATGAAAGTAATCCATGATTGGCGTCTGGAACATTTCTTCTGGCTCAAAGCCAGAAAGCGTTTTGACTGAGGGTGAGACGTACAAAATCGTTGCATCCAAATTGGTAATAAAAATGACATCGTGAGAGTTTTCGGTCATGGCGCGGTACAGTCGTTCGCTTGTCTCCAGTTTTTCTTGTGCCATCACTTGCTCATTGATGTCATGCAACGTGATTTGAAGCTCCGTCACATTGCCAGTCGTATCTCGAATGATCTTGATGACCGATTCGGTCCAGATGTAACCACCGTCGTTACAACGCGTGCGGGTTTTTGAACGAAAAACGTCTTGACCATGCTCAATTGCTTTACGTCGGTCCACAAGGTACTGCTCGAGATCATCAGGATGAATGTAACTGATGGCTTGAGTCTGCCTTAGTTTTACTGGTTCAAAACCAAGAACCGGTTTGACTGCCGGTGAAACATATTGAATTAAAGAATCCAAACCAACAATCAAGGTCACATCATGCGAATTTTCGGTGATCGTGCGGTACAAATACTCACTGGCTTCCAATGCCTGTTGGATTTCAATTTTTTTGGTGATGTCTCGAGCCGAGGTTTGAATTTCGTCCATTTGGTTGGTGATTGGATTCATGACCATCCGAGCCGAAACCTCGAGCCAGATGATTGCCCCATCTTTTCGACGTGCGCGGTAACGTTCAATTTCTAAGGTGCTTTCACCGCGAAGCAATCGCCCTTGGGTTTCGCTTGATTTTTGTGGGTCATGTTCGAGCTGCCAATCCGCCGAAGGTAGGGTTAAAAATTCTTCAACGCTGTAACCGAGTATCTGATTGACCGCAGGCGAAACGTATTGCTTGACCCCTTGAAGATTCGTGAGCGAGATCATGTCGCTCGAGTTCTCAGACAACAAACGGAACATCTTCTCACTCTGCTCGAGTTTTTGTTCGGCACGTTTGCGTTCGGTCAGATCAACCATCGATCCCAAGTATCCAGTGACATTTCCATTCTGATCTTTTAATGGTTCTGCTAAACCATAAACCCAACGTGTTGTTCCATCGGCATGTTGGAAGCGATACTCGTGAGCGTATGCTTTTTGCCCATCAACCGCCTCTTTCCAAGCCGCCAGTACCCCAGGTCGGTCTTCTGGATGTAAGGTTGTGCTCCAACCCTGATTCATTGCCAAAAATCGGTTATAACCTGTGATTTCTTGCCAACGTGCGTTGACATAGACTGTTTCGCCGTTGCTATTGGCTTCAAAAATAGCGACTGGGGATGCTTCCATCAGTTTTAAATAGCGTTTATTGCTGGTTTGCAATGCCTGTTCAATTGCCTTAAAAGACTGAATATCAATCTGAGTCCCCAGCATCCTTACAGACTGACCCGTCTCATCATGCTCGAGAATTGCACCTTGAGAAAGTTTCCAGCGCCAACTGCCGTCCGCCATTTTCCAACGGTATTCAACCCAGTATTCGGCTCGGTTTCCAGAAACAAAAGCGTTCAGTTCCTCTAGGACATGGGTTCGATCATCTGGGTAAATTTGATTGTACCAATCTTCGAGCGGCTGAACACCAGTCTTTTGGAGGTTGTTGGCAGGAAAACCAGAAACCTGATAAACGTCGGATGTGACCGTGCTGGAGCGCAAATCAATATCAAAAAAACTTTGCTGACCCGCCAGCAACACCATGCGAAGCCGTTGTTCATTGATCCGTATCGCTTCCTGAGCATGGTGTTTTTCGGTCACATCCGAATAAAAAATCAGTATTCCATCTGGACTTGGGTAAATCCGATTCTCGAGCCAACGCGCCGTGGTGGAGGAGACATCATCGATGATTGTACTGATGTTTTGATCCATTGCTTTGCGGCATGCCAGACCAAATTCACTGCCCTTTGATGCTGGATACTCGAGCCAAATGTTTTTGCCGATCAGGTCTGCGGCGCCGCGTTCCAAAAGTTTTGCCCCGTTAGAGTTGACAAATGCAAAACGCCATTCACGATCAATCACAATCAGACCCTCGGTCATGGATTCGATCATGCTGTTAAAACGCTCAATTCCTCG
>JAYSWT010000078.1:0-12329 GCA_043717905.1 bacterium
CGAATAAAAAACTTTACCGCACCCTCAAGTGAAACCATTTCAAGTGAAAACCAAGGTTTCACCTGCCCTTTCCACCATCGGTCATACCAATTTCCCCGACTTCCCTGTTGAAATGCGTGCAATACCAGCTCCATTGCAACAGGAGTTTTGTCAACAATACGGGGAACGCGTACTTCGAGCATGACAAATTCAAAGTTTTTCCGTATGTATATCATCTGGCGAAATTCAAGCCACAGTCGCGCAGCAAGCCAGACGAGTAAAAGTGGCGCCCAAACGAAAGCGGTAGAATTTAGGAGTGAAAGAATAATCCCAATTGCTTGAAACACGGGGTTATCGAACAAAGTAGAAAATATGCCAAACATTACTCTAGTATATCGTAGCAATGATGATTTCGCGAGAGAAAAATGAGAATTTAGTACAAA
Source organism: bacterium (assembly GCA_043717905.1). Lineage (GTDB taxonomy): Bacteria > Patescibacteriota > Minisyncoccia > Phycocordibacterales > UBA6899 > MHLP01. Next base: position 423 of record JAYSWT010000078.1, read on the forward strand.
ACAAAAAACACCATGTGTGGTGGTGTTTTTTGTTAGTCAGTACTACGGTGTTTACGCCAGTGCGTACTTACTGTCCTTCCCCTTTTTGAAGTACTTCGGATTTTGAAGATTTACGAGAATTGTGTTGGGTTTAACGTAACGTTCGCGCATAACACGGTCAACAACATCTTCTTTTATAAGTGGACCATGTTTCTTGAGAATTTCTGAGATGACATCGCGTACTACTCCCGTTGAGTAACCCCACTCCTGAAGAGCATAGAGTCCGCGCCCCACCAATACAAACCGCTTATCTTTTATGAGTTCGTTGTGAGTGGTTGCGATATGCGCCTTCTTGTCGAAATGTTCACCTATTGCTTTTGCTACCTCAGTAAAATGCATCGGGCTCCCGTGCTTTCGTAGGACTAGAAATGCATAGTCGCGGACGCCACGAGCAGAGACATTTGGAGAATGTGCAACTCCCCACTCACCGAGTGGATTCTTGCCGATTTTCTTTGAAAGTGAAAGCCAACGTTTCAGAATTTCATCGTTCTTGTATTCCTCCGATACGTCCTTGAGGTGGGTGAGGAACATCTCAACCATTTTTGATTCTTCAATAAGCTGATCATCAGCAAGTGATGCATAGAGTTTGCGGAGGGATTCATGCACATAGTCACTTGTCTCCTTGTCGACACTCCAGCGGTGTGCAAAATCATCGTCTTCTTTGTGCTTAGTGAAAAAATCGCCAAGTACCAAAAGGAAATGAATATGGTTTTGAGTACTCTTGTCTGAAGATAAATCTCCAAGCAACGTATGCTCAGGAACAAGCGAACCAAGTGCTGTCATGACATTCTTAAGTTCATCAAAAACAGCAGCCTGAGTTTTGAATTCGTCAGACTTTCTTATTGTTGCAAGTGCAAAGTTTTCAATTTGCCGCACACGTTCGCGGGTGATGCTGTAGCTCTCCCCAATTGACTCGAGAGTCATCTTTTTTGTCTCACTGCCAAGCCCATAGCGCTTTGTGATGACATCAGCAGCACGACGCGGGAGTACTGAAAGAAATACTTTAGTAACTTGCTTTGGCTTAAACGTGATAGTAACAGTACTCATGAATGATTAACAGCTAAGAACCTCTTTCTGTGTGTGCACACATAGTGGAAGTCACGGATAAATATCGGTATTGACACTTTCCCTCCAATACTCGGTTATTTATAGTTCTAGCACTACTGGATTAATTGTCAATCCCAGTCAAGCAATTTGCGATTAGCCAAAATACATATATTTATGGCCGTATATTGGAAGCAATAAATTATGCCACAGATATATTTTGTGTATTTATTGCAACAAAGACAATTTTACGTTTTATACCAAGTTATTTATTAAATAAATCATATAATAAATAGTTCAAATAAAACTTAGTACGAACAGAGAAGACAAGAAGAAAAGAAAAAAAATTCCTGAAAATTACAGCACAATACTAACAATTTTTTCTTTCACATAGATTACTTTACTCGGCAATTTTCCTTCTAACCATTTGATAATTATTGGGCGAGCGAGCGCAATCTGCTTTACCTCTTCTTCTGAAGCTGTACGAGGAATTTTTATTGTGTCGCGCAACTTTCCATTAATTTGAATAGCAATAGTGACATCAGCGGTAAGAGTTTTCTCATCATCGTATTTGGGCCAAGTTTCGTTATATAGTTGAGTTGAGTTCCCACCCATACTCCAGAGTTCTTCTGTGACATGCGGGGCAAATGGCGCGAAGAGTTTCAGAAAAACTTCAAAATTCTGCTTCGATACCTTAGCTTGTTTTTCGAAATGATTGAGCAAAATCATGAGTTGAGCAATTGCGGTATTGAAGGCGAAAGTTTCAATATCCGCACCAACCTTTTTGATTGTTTGATGGACAAGAACGAGAGTAGCATTTTCATCATTGTTCGACGGAATAACATCCATTGAGAGTTTCCATACTCGCTCTATCATGCGACGTGCACCCATCATATTGTCTGTTGACCAAGAGATGCTCTGGTCGAAGGGACCCATGAACATTTCGTAGACGCGCAATGAATCTGCGCCAAAGGTAGCAACGATATCATCAGGGTTTATCACATTACCATAGCGCTTGCTCATTTTTCGACCGTCAGCCGCTTGAATTAGTCCTACATTCTGAAGACGCATAAAAGGTTCGTCATAATTTACCACTCCAATATCATAAAGGAATTTATGCCAGAATCGTGCATAGATAAGATGTCGAGTAGCATGCTCTGCACCGCCAACATAAAAATCAACTGGAGACCATGCGCGTTCTTTGTCTTTGTCGACAAGAGCCTTATCATTTGTTGGATCGATATAACGCAAGTAGTACCACGAAGAACCTGCCCATTGCGGCATGGTGTTAGTCTCGCGAGTAAATAATTTTGCTCGAGGGTCGGTCTTTGCAAGTGTTTCAAATTCGTTCGCGGTATTAATGTGGCCATAAACATTGACCCATTCGGAAATGTCAGCAAGTGGACTCTCCCCTGTTCCAGTTGGCTCATAAGCATCTACTTCTGGGAGAAGCACGGGAAGTTCTCTGTCGGAGACGACATAGGGTTTATGCTCGCTATCAAAGACAATTGGAAATGGCTCTCCCCAATAGCGCTGGCGTGCGAATACCCAGTCTTTTAATTTGTAGGTGGTTACGAACTTTGCTCCAATTTCTTTCACGATCTCACTTGAGGCTGTTGTATTGGGGAGCACACTGAATTTCCCCGAATTCACCATAACTCCATCTCCAGTATAAGGTTTGTCAGTAATCATCATTGTGCCACCCGGTGCAACAACATAAATGATGGGAAGATTATATTTGCGGGCGAAATCTCCATCACGCTCATCGTGTGCAGGTACAGCCATAATAGCCCCCGTGCCATATCCAGAGAGTACATAGTTAGCTATCCATACAGGAATCAGCTCTTTATTTGCAGGGTTCTCAGCAAACACACCCGTTGCAATTCCCTTTTTGTCGACGATTTCTTTGTAGTCAGCGAGTCGGGATTTCTCCTCCTCAATACAAATGGCGATAAATGCTTGTACTTCTTTACTAGGCTTCCAGCCAACAGAAAGCCACTTCTGCGCTAGCTCTGCAGAAATAGCAATATAGGTAGCACCAAACAAAGTATCAGGTCGAGTGGTAAAAACTTTTACCTTATGCTTCCCATCATCTTGTCCAGTAATTCCTGAAAGCGGAAACTCAATTTCTGCTCCGTCGCTCTTCCCTATCCAATTACGCTGACTTTCCTTGATGCTCTCAGGCCAGTTCAGTTTGTCCAAGTCGAGGAGCATACGATCAGCATATTTCGTTATCGCGAGGACCCACTGACGGAGAGGTTTTTTTTCCACTTTGGTACCACAACGTTCACAAACATCACCATCGAGGTCTTCGTTGGAAAGTCCTGTTTTGCAGGAAGGACACCAGTTTATTGGTTCATGACTTTCATATGCAAGTCCTGCCTTAAAAATCTGCTTAAAAATCCATTGAGTCCATTTGTAAAACTTTGGATCGGTGGTATTTATTTCTCGCGACCAGTCATAATTAAACCCAATCTTCGCAAGTTGTTCCTTGAATCGTTCAGTGTTTTTTGTAACTGCGTCGCGTGGGTGAACATTATTCTTTAGTGCGTACTGTTCCGCCGGAAGCCCAAAAGCGTCCCATCCCATCGGATGGAGGACGTTGTGGCCAGTCATGTGCTTGTAGCGCGAATAGATATCAGTTGCAATATAGCCTTTTGGGTGGCCAACATGCAGGCCATCACCAGACGGGTACGGAAACATGTCGAGTACGTAACTCTTAGGCTTTCCTTCAATTTCCTCAGTTTTATAGAGTTCGGACTCTTTCCAGTGCTTCTGCCACTTCTCTTCTATTTCCGTGTGGTTGTACTCCTTCATACCTCCATAATACGGCCTAACAAGGCTTGTTAGCAACCGGATGAACACTGCTAAGTAAAACCTTTACATTTTCAATATTACGTAGTACAATATTCTGGTAGTTATCCGTTCTTCACAAAACCAAGGAGCTCAACATGTATCCGTACCCTCCCCACTTCTTCACCGCGACCGTCATCTCGGTCCTCATGGTTGCCCTGCTCTTCGTGCTTGCAGGGCTGATCGTGAAGTTCGTCTTCGGCGGTACCCTCGCCTCACTCTTCAAACTCCTCGCTGCCAGTACGGACAACGTGCCAGCCGGGCTCGACCGCTACGCAGACGAGGTCGTCCTGCCCCGCATCAAACGTGGGGAAACCCCATACAACTGAGGAGGCTCAGATGATTCACCAACGACGCGGTGCACAGGAACAAGTGCTCGCAAACATCGGAGTTCTGCTCGCCATGCTCGGTTTCGTGGCAGCAGTCGGCTACGGACTGTATTACCACTTCGGGAACTACTTCCTGTGGGGCATAGCCCTTCTGGTCGTGCTCCTCGTTTCATTCGGCTTCGTCTCGAGTCTTCTCGACTCGCGCCGACGCCCCACTGGTCGGCAGTAGCTGACCATTCAACAAACCCGCCTTCGTGGCGGGTTCGTTTTTTTAAATCTTAAACTCTATGACGTCACCATCTTGTACGATATATTCTTTTCCCTCCGTACGGACCAACCCCCTCTCCTTGGCATTCGCATACGAGCCTGCATCGAGCAGGATTTTCCAGTTGATAATTTCAGCGCGAATAAACTTATCTTTGAAATCAGTGTGAATGGCCATGCCTGCGATAGGTGCGGTGGAGCCTTGGTGAATAGTCCATGCCCTAGTTTCCTCTACTCCAGTAGTGAGAAAGGTCATTAATCCGAGTAGTTTATATGCCGCAACAATGAGTTCATCTACACCGTCTCCCTTGACTCCCATTTCTTCTGCAAACATTTTCTTTTCGTCACCTTCAAACTCACTAAGCTCTTCTTCAATTTTCGCATCAACAATGACATATGCATCACCCCGTTTGTTAAAGAAATCAATGAGCTTCGTGAAGCGCTCATCATGTATATCATTGAGATTTTTTCCACCAGCCTTTTTATTCAAGATATATAAGAATGGTTTTGTGGTGAGAAGGTTCAACTGTTTTACTATTTTTTGCTCATTCTCATCGAGTCGTACTGTCGATGCGAGTTGCTCTGCTTCCAGTGCGGTGCGAATTTGCGTGCAGAGGGCATGCTCTTGTATTGCGAGCTTATCTCCACGCTTCACATCGCGACCGAGATTTTCCATTCGTTTTGTTACTGTCTGGAGGTCAGCAAGAATGAGTTCAAGATTCACTACTTCAATATCGTGGACAGGATCAATTTTGCCGTCAACATGGATAATGTCGCTCTCTTCAAAAATTCGTACCACTTGCCCGATAGCATCAGTCTCGCGAATGTTGGCGAGGAATTTGTTGCCAAGCCCTTCCCCTTCCGACGCACCCTTCACGAGGCCTGCAATATCGACGAATTCAACCACCGCAGGAACAGTCTTCTTTGTTTTGGAGAAGTCCGAGAGCAGCTTGAGTCGCTCGTCAGGAACAACCACCACTCCAACCGATGGGTCGATGGTAGCAAAAGGATAATTTGCGATAAGTACGTCCTTGCGGGTGAGCGCTTTAAATAGCGTGGACTTCCCTACATTAGGTAGCCCCACAATTCCAACAGATAGTGACATGCAAGCGAGTATAGCGTAGTAGCTGCAATCTGACTACTCGGCCATTAGTTTCTGGACTTGTTCTTTGTATTCCTCCATGACTGACATGGTGGCTTTCATTTGATCCTTGCCGCTGTCCATCTGCGATTTAATCTTTGTGGCAATCTCCTGAAATAATGCAGGGTTCTTTGTCACCACAGCAATTATCTTCTCCTGCTGTTCCTTGGGAACATCTCCCAATTTGGACTGAATTAACTTCTTTATTAGCATCTCTTTAAACATAAATATTTAGTGTGAAAATTAACCTGACCTGCAGAGTATATCGTAAATATGAAGTATCAAGCAAATGCATTTTTGCGATGCAGTGCGAGGCGCGAAGGAGGAATGTCTTCGAGGAATACAGGTAGTATTTCGAGAGACTTCCGACGCACCGCAACGAAGCAATGCGCGCAAAAAGGCGTTTGAGGTTAGGTAATACCTAACCGCCCTTTGATCTTCTTGACCACATCCTCTATGTTCCAATCAGACTTCACAAGAAAATCATACGAACCAGCTTCTGTGGCCATTGCGACCTTCTCTGGGTCATTAATGTTCGTGAGAAGTATCACCGCAGCATTCTTACCAAATTCTGCGTCCTGACGCAATTTCTCAAGCATGGTGAGGCCATCCATTATTGGCATCATAAGGTCGAGAAGAATCAGGTCAGGCTGTTCTTTTAGTGCAAGATCCAGTCCTTCTTGCCCATTCTTTGCTTGGAATACAGTAAAACCTTCGAAAGTAAGAATATCGGTTACTGCATTGCGAAGTGGGGCTTCATCTTCGACAATCAGTATTTTTTTATTCAACTTTTCAGCCATAGTATAATTTTATGCCTATTCAGGCTTTTGGGAAAGTGCATACTCGATATCGTTGATAATTTGGTGGATATCGTAGTCTGCTTTGGTGTAATAGTTTGATACGCCAAGCTGGATATACGAACGGATATTGGTAGTAGAGGCCGTGTTTGAGACGACAAAGATGGGGATTGCGGCCCATTCGGGGTGATTCTTTAACTCGACGACGAAGTCGAGACCATTTTCAGTGCCAAGCAAATAGTGGTCGAGCCAGATGACATCGACGTGTTTAAGATTTTTGAGCTCTTTTAAGCCGTCTTCGACGGTTGAAACGATAACGGGGTCAAAACCTCTTCCCGAAAAGGCTTCCCGCACTGCTTTCGCTAATTGGCGTTCATCCTCCAGTATCAGTATTTTCTTCTTATTCTTATCTTCCATATTGAGTGTTATCTTAGCATTTATTGGGTAAAGTCCATAGCCAGCTTAATTTCCGAGCCCTTTCGTACCGCCCTTCTTTGGCATCCCCGTAATTGGCAAGAGTACATGGAAAGTCGTACCTTCGTTCTCTCCAGATTCAAACCAAATCCGTCCTCCAGATGACTCGACGATGGCCTTGACGATATACATACCGAGTCCCGTACCTTCGGTGTCCTTTTGGCGAACATTGTCTGCACGAAAGAGTTTTTCAAATATCTTCCCATGTTGGGATTTCGGGATACCGTAACCATTATCGGTGATACGAATATAGAGACTATTTCCTTGGGTCGCTATCTCTGCGGTGATGTGTCCTTCAGGCTGAGTGTATTTCACTGAATTTGACAAGAAATTCTGGAAGACAATGCGAATGAGTTTCGCATCAGCCATGTAGGTTGAAGGTGCAGTGTTGAAAATTTTCTCAATTGTCTGCTTTTTCTCCATGATTTGTGGATTGAGTTCCCCAAGCACACTTTCACAGATTTCAACCAAATTGACTGGCTCAGGATCCATAGCGAATGTTCCAAGGTCGATGCGTGACACATTGAGGAGTGCGTTGACGAGCTCGACCATGCGCAGGTTTCCCGCATAGATCTCTTTCACATACTGCTTTTGCTTGTCATTAAGTTCACCAACATATTTGGACAGTAGCATTTCTGAGTACCAGCGGATTGCAGAAAGAGGAGTGCGGAGTTGGTGCGACGCGAGTGAAACGAACTCGGTCTTGGCTCTATCGACTTCTTTGCGCTGGGTGATGTCTTGGCAGAGACTGACATAAAACAATACTTGTGTACCTTCGCGAATTGGAAATATGGAAAGTTCAGCATGGTAAATAGTGCCATTTTTTCTTTTGTTGATGATGTCTTCAGAGGTAAATGCGAGGCCAGCAGAGATTTTTTCCCACATTGCAACAAAGACTTCGGACTTTGTCTCCTCGCTCTTTAAGAGCCGTGGGTTTCGGCCGAGCGCTTCCGAGTCGGTATAGCCATTTAAATCAACCCAAGCAGGATTGACGTATACGAGCGCCCCATCTGGGGTGGTAATCGAGACTGCTTCTGTCGACGAATCAACCGCCTTTTGAAATTTACGTGAATTTTGTACCTCGCGTTCGATTTTATTTTTTGCATCTTCGAGTTCGTTGGTACGCGATTCGAGCACCTCTTGTACGCGCCGAACGTTTGTGATGTCCTCACTTATTCCTGAAAGTCGTGCGGGCTTACCCTGTGCATCGGTTTTCATCTGTCCCCTATCTGCAATCCACTGATACTCGCCATTTGCTCGTTTGATGCGATACTCAATGGAATATTCGGGGGTGCGACGAGCAATGTGATATTCCATACTGCGTTTTACCCCCTCAAGGTCGTCGGGGTGAACGCTATTCATCCAAAAATCAATCGATTCTTCTTTTTCATGATCAGCATAGCCAAGCATGGCCATCATTCTTCCAGAAAAGAACACCTTGTTGCTGGAAATATCGTAGTCCCAAAATCCGAGCCCAGAGCCAATCATTGCTCTGACATAGCGGTCTTCTCCGGTACTTGCAATATTGAGTGCCTCAGAAGCTTTCTTGGCGAAGCGATTGTAACTCGGTATCACCATGAGGAGCATAATCCAGACGATGACTGCCTCAACGAGCGCGGCTACCCCAATAATGAGATAGCTGTATTCTGCGAGTGATGAAGATGGAAGCCAGTATGCAAGCCAGCCAGTGAGTACTCCACCTAAAATGAGAGTGAGTGGTGCAATGATGAGCAAAAGTAGTCCACCGTGCGGACGTCCCACTTCCTGCAATTTTTTTCTGCCTTCTTGTTGAGGTTCGTGCTCCATTTAAAATTCTTTATGAAGATACTTCGATATTGTAGCATAAATTTCCCCATCTTATAGAGCATCGTGTGCGTAGCGAAAGGCGGCCATTGTGGTGTATTAGCCAAAGGTGAGCGTGTAGACGTCGAGGCCACCTGTGTCAGGAGTGAACTCGATGGTGTGATCTGCGTAGCCACTTTGCACGTTTACAATATCGTAGAAATGTTCTCTGTCGACATAAAACACACTTTCCCCTTTTTCATAGCGGATATCCTTCCCTGCGACTGATTGGTCGAGCGGCTTTCCATCGAGGAGTACTTTGACGCGAATGAGCCTTTCTGCGCCCATGATGGTGAACACCTGCTTTGCGTGGAAACGATAGATAATAGAAGTATGTTCGGTGAGATTTTCTGCATAGTCTCGTGTAATTTTCCAGCCACCAAACAGGTACTCTTTATTGAGCGCTGGCTCTGAAAGTGAAGCGAAAGTTTGCACCCCCTCTTTTCCAGGAGTTCCATTTGCGAGATTTGCATTTCGCGCTGAGCCGAAAAATGCCTCACTGCTTTTGAGGAGCGTTTTATCACTCCCATCATTTGGAAGCGAAGATATCTTTTGCTCAGGGGGTGCTGGGAGTTTGAGCTTTTTTGCTCGGGTATTCAAGAGTTCAAGCAACTTCTGCTCTGTTGCTTCGTAACCCCCAATACCTGAGTGGTCAGAGACAATACGCCCATCTAGGTCAATCAGATAGAGGTGTGGCCAAGTGGTATTCTTATATGCTTTCCATGTTTCAGCTCCAGTGTCCAACACTATCGGATACGAAATATCATGAGTCGAAGCAAACAAATCAACAACAGACTTTGAGCGTTCGAATGCAAATCGTGGTGTGTGGATTCCCACAATCGAAAGACCGTAGTTGTGATACTTTGCGTACCAGTCATTCAAATGAGGAATTGTACGAACGGAGTCTAGTGAGGAGGTGGTCCAGAACTGTACAAGGACAATTCGCTTTCCCCTAAAGTCACGAAGTAGTAGCGGGTCAGTGTTTGTAAATCCTCCAGGACGAACGAGCTCGGGAGCAAGTTTTCCACTAAGTGCTGTGGCTGAAGTGCTATTTCCACTTGTAGATTTTGCTGATGATTCTTTTGGGGCAACTGTCCAATCTTCAATAGCTGGCTCGGAAGTTGAGGTGGTTGCGCTTGCCTCAACTTCTTTAGCCGAGCCAGAAGAGTCAGTTAAAGGACTAGCGGCTTCTCGTCCACCGAGCCAGTAAAATAATCCCGCAACAACTACGAGCGTAAGAAGGGCCGGAATTATCTGTTTTTTAGAAAGGTCCATGATTGTATTGGAATTAGATTATTGCCTGAGTAAATCCGAGTGCACTGTTTAGTAAAATGAATGAAATAATGACCGCAATGAGAAGGATTCCATTTGTGATGAGATGGGGGTACTGAACACGAATTTTCACAAAGATGGTGAGTCCGAGAGCGAGGATGAGTATTGCTGCGAGGATGAGATAGATGACCGTTGACGTTTGACGTGGAGATGCAACTAACTGCTCAAAAAAACTTGTCTTTACAGTGGTAAGAATGGGAGCATCTACCGGAGCGACGACTGAGGCAATCGAAAGTTTTTCGCTTGAAACACCAGCGACAAGCGTCGTTGTGCTATTTTGTGCAATGACGGGAGAACGATTCTCGACAGCTGGCTCTACTTTGGGAAGTGATGTCGATGAAGTGGCAGGCTTCTTGGTGGTTGTTGCTTTTGGAATATTTCTCTCACTTTGGGTGATGAGCTGTGCAACCGTAGTGACACTTGTAGAGGCAATGCTTGTTTCTCGTGCAATAAGAGATGGTCGGCCAAATTCTTGTACTACAAAAATCGCGTCTTTGCCTTTGTACGTCCCCTTGGCTGTTGCAATTCCAATTTCGGTGTAGTTTGCGTTTAGGATATTCGCCCGATGTGAAGGAGAAGCGAGCCATGCATTGGTGACATCTTTTGAGTCGGTATAGTTTACCGCGAGGTTTTCTCCTGCGGCTGCATAGTCGTAACCTGCCTCTTGGAACCAGTACCAAGGAGTTTTGCCGTCTGGCGCATTGTGGGAAAAGTATCCCTTTAAAGCCATGTCATCTGCCTTTAGTTGTGCGGCCTTTTCGAGTATAGGACTGGGAGAAAGTTGGGCAAGTTTTTCTGCAACTCGATTCTCGTTGGTTTCATCAACTAAAACGCTGGCAAAAATCGCCGCAAAGTAATTACTGTTTGGAACAATGATGAACGTATGAGCAAGAAAAACCCCCTCCATAAGCACAATGAAGGCAAAGACCGATAATGCCACTCGAACACGAAAAAAATGCGGCTGATAGTCGTTTGACCCAGTTGGGACGAAGTAATCCTTTACCCTCCGTAGTAGCCTATTCACAATGAATATTATAGCACAAAATATTAGTCTTTACAATAGCAAAAGAGATTTAGACCTTTGTCTATACCAGTATGACTGTTTCTGTCTTACCTATCTCCAAAAAGCCCGAATCTATGGGGAATTCCACATCAGGCTTCCCTTCTTCGCGAACGGTGATAACACCCGCTCGAAGTGAAGTAATAAGAGGCATATGGTGGGAAAGGATTGTCATTTCTCCTGCTGACCCCGGAACAGTCACCGAGACCGCTTCTCCAGAGTGAAGAACTTTGTCAATTTGTGCGATGGTTAATTTCATGATTTTGAATTTATTTAGCTTTATAATTTTGATGTAGCACGAGGCAACAAGGAGAAATATTCAGGAGATGTATGAGTTATACTTCAACTGAATTTCCGACGTAGTTAACGAAGTGATTCGCAAAATTTAAAGTTAAATAACTTCATCGATGGTTCCCTTCATATAAAACGACTGCTCCTCCTTTGCATCATGCTTTCCTTCGAGGATCTCTTTGACTGAACGAACGGTCTCTTCGAGGGTAACGTAGCGGCCTGGTGCTCCTGTGAACGCCTCACCGACGAAGAATGGTTGCGAAAGGAATTTCTGAATCTTGCGCGCACGGTATACGAGTGTCTTGTCCTCATCGGATAGTTCTTCGATACCAAGGATAGCAATAATGTCCTGAAGGTCCTTGTAGCGCTGGAGAATTTGCTTTGTCTGAGTAGCGACACGGTAGTGCTCTTCGCCGACGACAAACGGGTCGAGTGCCTGTG
>JAYSWT010000079.1:0-12322 GCA_043717905.1 bacterium
CAGGCCTGCCCCGCGCCCCCACCTCCGCCCCCCAACCCAACCCCAACGCCTGCGCCGGTCACGGCAACTGGGAGTGGTACAGCTACAAGCACCGCTGGGGCAACATCCACTGCGGGTGCTGCAGCTGGTTCGAGCCTCGAATCACGTATCACCGGGACAAACACCGGAACGTTCACGAACGACGGACGACAGACGACTTCGACTACGGTCGGTGTCACTGCCGCCGGTGGTTCACTTCGAGACTCCGGTAACAGCGACGTTCGCGTCACTGCAGGCGGAGGCACAGGTGGTTCGGTACGGGACTCCGGTAATTCGTCGGCAACCGCGGCGGGTGGTTCGGTACGGGACTCCGGTAATTCGAGTGCGGCAGGTGGCGCAGCGAACGGCAACGGCAGCAATAATCGGACATCGGCCTCTGCTGCTGGTGGCAACGGCGCGGGTAACACCACGACGTACGCCGACAACAGCACGACGGTGTACAGGCAGGTCAATGTGCCGGTTCTGTTCAACCCTGTTCCCCCGAGCACCTCGCCAACTGGTCTGATGATCAAGGAGACGCTCGGATGCGGGCCGCTACAGCAGGTCACCAAGACCCCAGTCAGTGGTGTGCAGGTCGGCATCTTCACGAACACCAAGATCGAGCTCGGTTACGACTACGAGCTCGCTCCGGTCGTCGAGAACGGTGCACAGGTGTATTACCGCGAACGTGAGTTCAACGAAGGCGGCGCGAAGGTCGTTCGGCGCTTTGGCAGCCAAGCCGTGATCGTCTACGCACTGCCGAACGTTTCGGGCGGAAGCTCGTTCCAGATCGGCGGTGCTGGCACGAATGGTGGTGCCACTGGTGGTGCTGGTGCTTCGTCGGCGATGCAACGCATCGTCGATCGCATCATCATCTCAGTCTGTGAATTGCCGGGTGCGTACAGGCTCGAAGCCGTCGTGACGACTTCCGCGGCACCCGTCGGCCCCACGGCCGAAGATGTGCTCGCAGCGCTCGCCAAGGCGCGAATCTTGCTCAACATCCCGACGAGCACGCTGGTCCGTGACAATACGCCCTGCAAGATGGAGACGTTCACCGATGCCGCCGGGAAGCCGGTGACGATGTGCCGCGGGCCGCAAGGCTCGTACCAGACCACTCGCGTGGTCCCCGGCAGCGTCCCCGTTACCGGCACCATCGACCTCGGCGTCGGGACCAAGATCGGCCCCAAGTGACTCGATTGACCTAGCTCTTTTTTGCAGAATCTCTGCCGCCCCACCCTCTCGTAGGTGTGGGGCTTTTTTTTGCCTAAACTCATTTCCACAACTTACCAGACGCTTGATATCGAAGTCGTGCAAGTTTCATGCCTCTGAAAAATAGCTATAATAGTGAGATGGATATTGGAACAATGATATTGATTATTCTCGGGCTCACCCTATTTGAAACAATAAACTCAATCGACAACGCGGTTATTAATGCCGAAGTGCTCTCAAAAGTGGGACCAAAAGCCCGCAAGTGGTTTCTCACTTGGGGAATGTTTTACTCAGTATTTCTTGTTCGTGGACTTCTCCCCCTCCTGATTGTTTGGGTTGCCATTCCACATCTCGGAATTATTGATGCATTTACCGCAACTTTCTCCAACGACCCGAGTGTAATCGCAGCAATCGAACAATCATCACCCATTCTTCTCTTGGGTGCGGGGATATTTCTGCTGTTTCTTTTTCTTCACTGGCTCTTTCTCGAGCAAAAGCAATTTGGACTTCGTGCGGAAAAGTTCTTTTTGGAAAATGGAGTGTGGTTTTTTGCTGCGGTATCCTTAATACTCGCAGCAGTAGTGTGGTATGCATTAAAAATCAACCCACTGCTCGCATTTGGTGCGGTGGTAGGGTCATCGATATTTTTTATTGTCCATGGGTTCAAAACCAACGCCGAACAGGCCGAGCTTTCACTGCGCAAAGAAAATAGCTCTGACATGTCAAAAATTGTCTATCTGCAGATGATTGATACTGCCTTTTCAATTGATGGAGTACTCGGTGCATTCGCGTTTACTCTCTCGGTTCCACTCATTTTAATTGGGAACGGCTTTGGAGCATTTATTGTCCGCTGGATTACTATCTCAAATATTGACCGCATTAAACGCTACGTCTTCCTCAAGCACGGAGCAATGTATTCAATCTTCTTCCTCGGCTTAGTTATGCTTGCGGACGCGTTTGGAATTCATGTCCCGAGTTTCGTCTCTCCAATAGTTACCTTTGTGGTAGTGGGTTACTTCTTCATTCGCTCAAAGAACCATCTCGCACTTACGCTCTCAAGATAAACCTGCGAGTTATTCAGTTGAAGTAGCAACAACTGAACTTTTCAGCTGTTGCTGCTGTACATGGATGTTTTTTGCGCTCATTTGCACCAGCACATATACAATGACTATCAGGATGATAATGGGCAAATATGCGAGCCCAATCCATTTCGCGATGTGCTGCCAATCTTCTTTTTCCATAAAACTACTTGTGTGTTTATAGGCAAACTATTTCTTTTTCCAAGCTTTGGAAACGGCGTCTGCAACTACCCTTGCAACCCGTTTGTCGAATGGTTTCGGAATGATGTAGGTCGCGGAAAGTTCCTTTTTGGAAACCAGTTTGGAAATAGCAATCGCGGCTGCGAGTTTCATTTCTTCTGTTATTGCGCTCGCACCAACAGAAAGTGCACCCTTGAAAATTCCAGGGAAAGCGAGAACGTTATTGATCTGATTCGGATAGTCTGAACGGCCAGTGCCGAGGACTGCTATTTTTGTCTTTTTCGCTGTCTCATATGCAATCTCTGGGTTTGGATTTGCGAGTGCAAAAACCATTGGCGCGTCAGCCATGAGCGAAACTAATTCTGGAGTGAGGACATTTGCAACTGAGGTGCCAATAAACAAATCTGCTCCAAGTATTGCTTCAGCAAGCCCTCCGCTCTTACCTTTTCGGTTGGTTTCCTCAGCGATTGCACGCTTATAGCCGCGAATACCACCACGGTCAGGATGGAGAATTCCTTTTGAATCAAGCATAATAACATTTCCACGCTCTATGCCCGCAAGGACAAGCATGCGATACACCGCAACTGCAGCAGCTCCTGCACCACTCACAACCACCTTTGCGTAGCGTAATTCGCGGCGGGTTACTTTGAGAGCGTTAAGGACTGCGGCAAGCACGACCACTGCGGTACCATGTTGGTCATCGTGAAAGACGGGGATACGGAGCTCTGCGCGCAGTCGCTCTTCAATCTCAAAACAGCGGGGGGCGGAAATATCTTCGAGGTTAATTCCACCAAACGTTGGTGCAACGGCTTTGACTGCGGCGATAATTTCTTCTGTATCCTGAGTCGCAAGCACGAGAGGAAATGCATCAACACCCGCAAACTCCTTGAACAGCGCGCACTTCCCTTCCATTACTGGCAGTGCTGCTTCGGGGCCGAGGTTGCCAAGGCCGAGAATCGCAGAACCGTCGGAAATAACTGCTACCGTCCTCCCTGCGAGGGTATGCGTACGAACAGCTTTTTTATCTTGAGCGATGAGATTACAAACTGCGGCAACTCCAGGAGTATACGCGATTGAAAGGTCATTCTTGTTCTTAAGGGGCATGAGTGAGGTAATCTCAATTTTTCCTCGATGTTTTTTATGTGCTGCAATTGCTCGCTTATCGTAGTTCATATCATCAGCATTACTAATTAGTTAGCCAGTATATCACGGAGACAATAACAGGGGTTGTGGATGAGTGCTGACTAGTCGAGAGAAATCCGAAAAAATTTCTCTGCCCTATCAAGCGTCCCTGGGATGAGGTTGAATATAACAGGAAAAATGAAGAGGAAGAAGGCAAGTGACGGAGAAAAGATGGCCGCAATCATAGCGAATATTGCAAATAGGGGGGTGAGCAGTGTGCGAATCTTTGCTTGCTTCATAGTTCGAGGTTTCAAATCATGAGTATCAATCTCTTCCGAATTCAATGCATAGAGTAAAATACCATACTGCACTCCCCCTATTACGACAATATTGAATCCATAAATCCAGATAGCAAGGAGATTAGTATGGTACGCAGCAAGAAGGGCCGTCGAAAAAGGAATCAAAACAAGAATCATCAGATACAGCATGTTGAGCTGTAGGAGTGTCCGATTGACCGTCTTTGCAAAAAAATGAAACAAAAAATGATGGCTCGTCCAATACATCGCAAGAATAGAGAACGAAATGATATAGCTCGCCAAGGATGGCAGCAAGTGGAGGAGAGCACTCCATAGGCTAAGTATTGAATACGCACCATCAGCAACAACAGGAACATGTATTTCGATGACCAAGAGCGTCATCGCAATAGCAAACACGCCGTCAGAAAGCGCCTCGATTCGTGTTTTATTCATCCCATGAGCATACAACAGCTCCCCTCAAATAACAAAAACCTCCAGAATTCATTGTTTCAGGAATGAGATTCGAGACGTCTAGGAAATTTGAAATATATGAAGCTATTATGCGTCAGGGAAAGACTTTTTGAGTACATCTTCCGCCGCACTCACTGCAGTTTTAAAATCTTTTGCTGCTTTCTCTATTGCGTTCTGTCTTGCTTTGATAAGCGCGCGAGTGGTATCGCTATTCTTAATCTGGCTGAGGCTCTCTTGCAGTTTCTTCTGTGCACTCTCGAGTGCGAAAACGTAGGTTGCACGGGCGTCAGCTGATGCTATTCCATTCGCACAATCTGATTTTGCATCAACGAGTGCCTTGTCAGAAGCAGTTCTAAATTTTGCTGTAGCAGCTTCTATTGCCGCTTTTCGCTCCTTCATTCCTTTATCAACGGCGTTTTTAAACTCAAGGGTAGCTGCATCCACACTTTTTCTTCGTGCTTCAACAGCAGAATCGATTGCAGTTCGGAATTTGAGAATAGCTGCCTTCTCAGCATCACTGTCGGCACGCTCGAGTAAATCAGTGTATACCTTATCGCGTGAGCTATCCCAAGTATAGCGGGTACTTTGCCGGTCGGCCTCTTGCTGGGCAAACTTCACTTCGAGGGCACTCTTTCGCTCATTCTCCTTTGTGGTAAATTTTGCTTCATTGTTTGCCATGTCAGACTTCATTTTCTCAGCGAAAGCTTCGATTGCTGAACAAAAGTTCACCTTAGCCCTTGGCGCACCAGTAGTATTTCGCACAGCGGCAAATGACACATTTGGTATCACAAATGACGCCACGAGGAACGCAGTTAACACCAGTTTGAAATTGGAAAGTCTTACTTTGTTAAATGGTTTGTACATCATATGGGAGTTCAATCGCATCAACTGCAGACTGGTCAATTGAATAAAGCGGGTCGTCAGTATCAGAAAGCCCGAGGTTAATATCGCCATCAGCTTCATTGGAAAGCAGTGCAATTAATTCTCCGACATTCTGTGGCGTCGTAGAAGGTACCGTGGTTTGCGACATTTTCGCCATCATCATTGTCGGAGCTTCGCCACCTTCAGGAGTTACTCCAGTTACACTAAACGCCATCGACTGAGGGCTTTCTCCGGAGAGTGGCGAAATCATTTCCTCGCTGACAGGGAGAATGGTAGGAGCCTGACCTTTTTTGGGGCTCGCACCGATCATGGTTGCAACTGCGATAAAAAGCACAATCACAGGGGTGGCAAATTTCCATGATGAAACGCGAGTAGAAAGCCAGCTGACACTTCCGCCATATGGAGTCAAAACTCCCTCCGCTCTTGCTTCGTTGCTATTGTCATGTGGTACAAGTGTGGATGGGAGCGAGGCGAGGGTTTTGCGGAGAAGTGCTGCGTCAGGTTTAATGGCAGTTTTTGCACTCTGGAGCAGTGAGAGCACTTCAGCATACTCTGTGAGAAATGTATCATCGGACGAAAGTAAAGAACCCTCATGATGCGCATCAATGAGTTCAAGGATTTTTTTCTCCTCGTTTTCTTCCAAATGATTGTTATTATTCTTTTCGTTCATACTCTTGTTGATTTTACCTTTTCTCTCGCTCGGAGAGTACCTCTCGCATCTTCTTCATGGCCCTTGCAACATGTTGCCGTACTGCGTCTTCGCGTTTATCGAGCAGTTCGGCTATTTCCAGATAAGTACGTTCTCCAAAGAATTTCAGCTCTATCACCTCTCGTTCGCTTTCGGTAAGTACTTCCATTGCGACCACAAGTTCTTCGCTTCGCTCTCTCCCCTCAGCAAAATCTGAAGTTTTGCCTTCGTCTGCGTGTCGGTCGATATCCTCCCCCGCAAATGTATCGGGACGCTTTTTCTTGGTGTGATTGATTAAGAGGTTCCTCGCAATAGTAAAAAGGTACGGCAGCATGCTGTCCCTGGTATGTTCGTAGCGTGGGAGTGCTTTGTACGCCTTGAGAAAGGTGTCTTGAACCACATCCTCAGCATCTTCACGGGTCTTGAGGCGAATATACACATAGCGGTAAAGCGGCGTAAAATAGGCATTATAGAGCATGTCAAAGGCCTTGCTATCACCCCCCTTAGCCCTTTGTATAATCTCCTCCAGAGTCTCTTTGGAAACTTCCATTCCATAAATAGTACCCTATTTGTTGGGCTAATTCGAGCGCTACCCTAGATAACCCCCCATTTCCCCAATTGTGACAAGGAAACCTTCAATATCACCACTTTAGAAATAAGCAAAATTCGAGGCGCCGAGGAAGCGATATCCCTGAGCCGTACTCTTGTACGGTGATGGGATTCGCGACCGAAAGCAACGAAGAAGTTTGCAATTTATGAAGTCGAGATGCAAAAAGGCGCCTGCTTTTGGGCTAGGCGCCATAATTGGTGTAATCCCTTCTGGGTCTACGCGAGTACCCCTAGTACGGGGACCGCTACTGAGACAACACTCCAGAGTGCGAACATCGAACACGTAGTGACGATGATTGCGATTCCTTCGTAGTCTACTGCTTTTGCTGTGACCATAGAATTTGATTAACCATTAAAGTGGAGGGAGCCTGGTCCTAGTTCTCTTATTGAGGCAATAAAAGAGGAGGGACCAAGGTCCCTCCAACTCACTAACTATACTCCTCTCTTTGGGACACACAACTAAGTTATCCACAGCCCTAAAATTGCTCGGTTCTCTTGCAAGTAAAAAAGTATTTGCTAGACTAAATCTGGGGTAGTCGAGAGGCAGCCCCTGTTCCCAAACTGGCAACCGAAAGGAATCGCCATGACCCGAAGCCGCTACCACGTCATCCACGGACCCCCGGCCACGCTTTGCCTGAGCACCTCAAAGGCCAACGCCGCCGCGCCCGAGATCGTCGACACCGGCCAGCTGCAGGCCCGCAGCAACACGTCGGCCGAGAAGTCCACCAGCTAGCCCATCGGCATCGGCAAGCAAGGACTGTTCATAAACGTCAATCGGTCACCACATGCAACACCTGGAGGAGTTGCATGTTTTTTTATTTCAAATATTTTTTATCCTTGAGTTTCTTGGGAAGGTAGCTCTCTTTATCATAGATCTCATATCCGTCGCCATAGCCGAGTTCTTTCATCAGCCTGGTCGGGGCGTTCCTGATATGCATCGGGATTTCAAGATTGCCGAGTGCTTTCACATCGGCGAGTGCAGCACCTATCGCGTCGTAACTACTACGGTCCTTCTTGCAATTGGCAAGGTAGGCGACTCCATGCGCAAGATTGATACGGCACTCGGGGTAGCCAATCACTTCGCATGCACGAAAGACAGAGTTCGCGACCACTAGTGCGGTCGGCTGGGCGAGACCGATATCTTCACTCGCAAATATCACCATTCGACGAGCAATGAAAAGTGGGTCTTCCCCTGCCTCAATCATCCGTGCGAGGTAGTAGATTGCCGCGTCCGGCTGTGATGCGCGCATGGATTTGATGAATGCGCTAATGGTGTTGTAATGCTCTTCTCCCGCCTTGTCATAGCGAATATGTTTTGACTGTACTGCTTCTTTCAGATGCTCAAGCGTTACGGTCTTATAGAGCTTGATGGTCGCGTCGAGTATCGTCAGTGCCTGACGGGCATCACCACCCGCAACCGCGATGAGCCAGTCGCGCGCATCATCCTTCAGCTTCACTTTGCTCCGCTCGATTATCAGTTTCATATCATCATCGGTGAGACTTTCGAGTACAAACACCCGCGAGCGAGAGAGCAGCGCGGGAATTACTTCAAAACTCGGATTCTCAGTGGTCGCACCAATCAGGGTGAGTTTACCCGACTCGACGTATGGCAAGAGAAAATCCTGCTGGGCTTTATTGAAGCGGTGAATCTCGTCGAGAAAGAGAATCGAAGGCTTCGCATTCGTGACTGCATTCACTATTTCGCGGATGTCATCCTTTCCCGCCGAGACTGCGGAGAGTTCATAGAGATTGGCGTCCATCGCCTTCGCATAGATGCGCGCTATGGTGGTCTTCCCTACCCCAGGCGGACCCCAGAGCAAGAATGAGAACAGGTGTTTGCCGAGGATTGCCGCAGAGAGTGGCTTTCCTTCGCCCAAGAGGTGCTTCTGTCCCACAAACTCCTCGAGCGTTTCGGGTCTCATTTGTGCTGCGAGTGGTTGCATACCCCAATGCTACTCTCACTCCTCAAAAACCGCAAAAACAAAAGGATTTCATAAATAGCGAATTTCATCGTTACGGGCCCCATTCGGCTCGGTCAACGTACTATGAAGTACGTCTTCCTCCCCGCATTTCCCGTGCCTCAAACTTCATCTAATGATGAAATCCTTTCCTATGAGGAAAAGTTTCTGCCCTCCCCTTCTCGAACTTCAATTTCATGTTCATCATAGCCGAAATAATGCGCGATTTCATGCCAGACGGTATCACGGACGACTTCTTTAAGCTTTGTTTCGTCTCCTCCCGACTCGCTGAGTATGGGATGCTTAAATATCGTTATCTTATCGGGAAGAATTTCTCCTGTTCCATAATATTCACCCCGCTCGATAAGCGGTATGCCCTCATACAGTCCAAGCAGTGTGCTCCCTGCTTCAACATGATTCATTTTTAATTGCTCTTTGCTTGGATAATCCGCTGTCACGATAGCGACATTGTCGAGTCGCTTCAAGAACTTCTCAGGTATCATCTCGATTGCTTCAGAGACAAGCTGTTCAAATCGTTCATCAGTCATGCTGTAGAATTTTCTTAGTTCTTGGCTTCTTCTCCTTTACTGGAGTCTCAAGATACCCCTTTGCTTGCAAGCGAAACAGTTTCGCATAAATCTTGTTATGTTTCATCAGCTCATCATGTGTACCCATTTCACTTATTGCTCCACCATCGAGAATGATGATTGCATCAGCATTACGTACTGTCGAAAATCGGTGCGAGATGAGGAGTTGAGTTTGTTTTCTTGTAGCGCCGATTTCATGGAAAATATGCTCCTCAGCCTCTGCATCGACCGTCGCGGTTGGCTCATCAAGAATGATAAACTTTGGCGAACGGTAAAAGATACGCGCCAGTGCAAGACGTTGCATCTGTCCGCGTGAGGGGTCTATCCCATGAGTAAATTCCTTACCAATGATTTCATCGTATCCGAGTGGCCACTCCGAGATAAAGTCGTTTGCACCAGCCTGCACTGCTGCACTCTCTACATGTTCACTATTTTTCCCTCCATCTCCTCCTCCGAGCGATATACTCGCAGCAACAGTCACTCCTTTATAGACAGGATATTCTTGAAATAACACTCCGATTAATCGATACCAACTCCCTATTTCTATCTCTCTCAAGTCTATTCCGTTGACCAATATTCTTCCTTCAATTGGGTCATAGAAACGCGCGAGCAGTTTCACTAACGTACTCTTCCCCGCGCCATTTACTCCGACCAGCGCACAACTACTACCCTCTTTGATGGTAAACGTGACACCCCGAAGTACGTCTACATCCGTTCCTGGGTAGCGAAAGGAGACATTTTCAAAACGAATTTCGGGTATTGCACCTCGAGAAAGCACTGCGGGGTGAGCCAGAACTGGCATAATCGGGGTAAGGTCAAACAGGCGAAACAATTCGCGGGTGAACAGGTGCCATTCATACATGCGTCCAAGTCCAGAAAAGAATCGCTCGAGCGAACCTTCAAATTCTCGTACCGCAGTCAAGACGAAGAGTATTGCTCCGACGGAAATTACCCCAGCAAATGCCGATTGGATGGTGAGTGTAAAGACGAGCGCAATAGCAATGAGTGAAGCGGCAGTGGCAAGAATTGTCCATATCAACTTTTTCTTTTCAATAGCTACTTGCTTGGAGGTAAATTCATTTAGTAGCTTGGTTATTCGAGAATGGATAATCCCTCCAATCTGATGGATACGTATTTCCATCAACGCCTGCAAATTCTCAGTAAGACGTTTGAGTGTACCAAATCGTCGACGCTCTTCTGAATTGGCATCAAAAATACTCCAAACGTCTTTTCCATACACAACGTTGAGGAAAAGGGTTGGCAAAGTCCCAACAATAAGGATCAAGAGAAATCTCCAATCAACTGAGAGAAGCACAATTGAAGAAACAGCCACTCCAACGATGTTTGTCAGGTTAGCAGTTTGGTACTCAAAAACGTTGAGCATTGGCCAGATGTTGCGCTCTTCAATTTTTTGTAGCATGTCATGTAATTTTGGATCTTCATAATGTGCAATATCAATATCTATTCGGCGTTTTGTATAAAGCAGGTTCAAAAAAGCCCCGCCACGAAGCCAGAGCGAGCGGTCCGCATAATTCCGAAAGATACTAATAATCTGGGGCAACGCACTTGCAGCTATCACAAATGACACCGCGAGTACAACTGACACCGACGTATCTCCATTCAGTGACGCAATGATACTCTGGACGAGATACGCCAAACCACCAGTGGAGGCAAATGGTACGAGCGCGGAGAGTGTTGCAAGGAGAAATATTGACAACACTACAACTTTGAAATTGCTGTAGAGAAGAAGAAATGAACGCTTTTGTACCGTCCACAGTTCATTGCTATTTTTCGTAATGGAAGAAAATATTTTCATGTTGTACCCCCTCGGGATTCTTCTATCATAGCAAAAGAACGACCCGAGCGGGTCATTCTTTTTTGTTGACAGTTACTTTACTTTTTCCTTCTTTGGCTTCTTCTTATTTTTTTGTTGTGCGTTATTTCCTTTTGCCATATTGAATGTGCTACTACTAATTACTCTTTATTATACTCGAGTACCAGAGAGAAACAACATAGTAATCTACAAGCGTTGAAAAAATTGATAAGCTGCGAGGCAGAACTTTTCGCGCACACTGAGCCTTACTTCTGGTAAGGTGAGGGCGCACGAAAAGTTACAACGACGCAGATTGCAATTTTTACACGCTTGCTACTTGCAGCCAAGTGCAGCGCGACACTGTACCTTCCCATCCCCCGCAGAGTCACATGCTCCGCACATTTGCGCAAGTTGCTCCGCTGTCATTCCAGTGGGAACTGCAGCTGCGCCAATCCCGCTCCCGTTCGTGCTTGGTGTCTCCATCCTTGGCATACTCTTTATCATTGCACCCATGTCCTGAAATTCAATATCAGATGGTGGGATAAACATTGCGGTGTCAGCTTTCCACCCTTTGCACTTGTAGTCTGATTTTTCATTCATATCTATCGCTGCCTGATTCTGTGGACTATTACCTTCTTGGGGCTTCACATCAAGCATGTCTTTCTTTGCCATCTTAATACCATTTTTCATCATTCCTTCTCCCCACATATAGCTAATTTCAGTATCAACAATCATATGTGCGACTTGCACCTTTCCAGAAAGCGGTCCACTTTTCATTGTATTTGAAAAATCACTGCGCATCTTGCCATTTGAGATATAGACTATTCCACTTGAGTCTGACAAATCACTACTTGTCGTAACGGTGCACTTGGTTGGCTCTGTCTTTGCCAATAAATCTTTGAGTGATGTTCCATTTTGGGGTTCTGAAGTTGCTGCTGTTTTTGCAATCGGGGCGACATTGTCAGATGAGACTGACTTGTTACTCAAATAATAGAAAGCCCCTCCCCCGAGCACGACGATTGCCGCGAGCATGGCCACTATGTATTTTGTCTTTGATTCTTTCTCCATGTTCATTAGTTACGAATATCATACTATTGTATCCAAACTGCTCGCTGTCTGCTAGGATTTGGAAAATGCCTACAAGTAAGACAAAAACTGATGGTTGGGACGTAATTGTTATTGGGGGTGGTGCCTCGGGAATGATGGCGGCCGGCCGCGCTGCTGAAGCGGGAGCACGAGTACTCTTACTTGAAAAGAATACCCGCCTCGGCGAGAAACTCCTCATTACTGGTGGAGGACGATCCAACATCACCAACCATGAACTTGATGACCGCAAGCTCCTCAATAAGTTCAAAGAGCAATCAAAGTTCCTCTTCTCCCCTTTCTCGCAATTTTCAGTAAAGGAGACAC
>JAYSWT010000080.1:0-1910 GCA_043717905.1 bacterium
GCCTAAAGCTGCGCTGCCGGGAATAGTAAACACTCAGCTTGCTTTGACGTTTATTGATCTCTCCACAGGAGCAATTACTCTCGGACCGAATTTCCTTGATAGAACAATCTGGTATTTCCAAGGAAATACTAATAAAGCCTTCATCGGTTGTGTCGGAAACTCTGACGCAGGTGGAACAAATTTTTACCTCATTGCACCGAAGACAGCTGACATAACTGCAGATGGAGTTAAGACTCTCTATCTGTTGAAGGTCTATGTTGACACGTCGAATGGCGTAACTGTGACAGAGGTTGGCTCTTTTGTTGATGCAACTCCAACTTTGAACATGATTGCAACGGGAGCAAGTTACTATTCCGGCCATGTGATTGTGAGCTACTACACTGTCCACGATGACAATACAGTGACTTCCACTATGATTAGGAAGCTTTCTGTTACTGACGCAAGTGTGGCGGGTTCTGTCAATACTACAGTTGGAGACAACGGAAAACTCTTTTTACAGTCTAAACAGCTGTCTGGTAATTTTACTGGATTGACCTACCACAAAGCGCAGAATGTCTCTGATCCTTACATTTTGCTGTCACAGTTTGCTCTCTCTGCTGAAGACCCATCACAGTCTCGACTCTACACTTTGCATAAGAGTACTCTTGCAATTGCAAACTGGTGGACAGCCGATTACTACGATGAGCTGCAAGACCTTGTTTATGGTGTAGGAGCTAATGGTATTCTGGACGATCAGAGAACTGCCATTTATGTGAACTATCTTTCTGACGGCTGGAGCAAGATAAGCATTGCAAAAGAGTGCTTTCAGATTGAAGTTGCTCCTTTTGAAGCTTCCGACACTGTCGGGTCTCAGACGATCGAACTTGCTTCTCTTGGGGATCAAGTTCCCAAAGCGGCTCTCTTCATGTTCTCGCGGGCTACTGCGGAAGATACTCTTATCGCAGACGCTATGGTTATAATGGGAGTCACAGACGGAATTAAAAGTTTCTCCATGAATGCTTACAGTGCAGATAATCAAACTGCTATTGCAAACTCCAGAACTATGACGGAAGACGTAGTTTTGCAAGATATTTCTGGAGCAAATGTAGCACAGTTTGTGGAATTTGTTCCTGGAGGTGTGACGATCAATTGGACAACTCGTGATGCTACAGATGGATATAAGTG
Source organism: bacterium (assembly GCA_043717905.1). Classification (GTDB taxonomy): domain Bacteria; phylum Patescibacteriota; class Minisyncoccia; order Phycocordibacterales; family UBA6899; genus MHLP01. The sequence continues at coordinate 1,165 of JAYSWT010000080.1, forward strand.
CTTTGTAGTGTTTTTCTGCGGAACAACTCTTTCAGCTGAAGTTGGGATTGTAGAGACGCCGACTGTCGATGCACAGAAAGTTCCTGTAGCTTTCCCTCCAGAACTAGTCTGGGCAATGAGTTCCATGGATGCGTTTGGTGCTTCTGCGGGAGGTTTTGCTTTTGCACAGGGCTGGTGGTTTAATGATGAGAGCCATGGGATTGCACCGAATGGTGGGAAGAACGGCACAGCAGCGGCAACAGCCGGAACTACCGCTGCGACAGATCGGCACCATAGCACGAATTACAGCTCCTCTTACGTGCTGGCAGAATATGAGTCTGGTGATGATGCAACTGCAGTAAAGTTAGGCTTTCAGATTACAGAAGCTGGAGCAGAGTCTTTCTCCGTTAAGGCGGCAAATGCAAATTCAACTCTTAGAGATTTTGGCTTTCTTGCGCTGAATTTCTCTGGTCGTGCGAGGTTTGCTCGAGTGCTTTGGGATATGTCTGGGAAAGATAATGGAAATTTTGCCCAGTTCCACGGTGACGATGAACTTGAAGTAATGGAAGCAGTCTTTCTTGTTCCGGCAGGAGATGAAAATGCTGGCGGCTTCTCCGAAGGTGTATCCGCAGGATTAGGAGTCCTTACTGTAGATGCTCAAGTTCTTATCGAAGCAAGAGGAACTTCTGCTCTTACCACGAATACCTATGAGAAGACTTGGTACTCAGAAGGAGAATTTTCACTCTTTTCTGAAACTGCCGTGGCAT
>JAYSWT010000009.1:0-2494 GCA_043717905.1 bacterium
TCCTGTTACTCCTTCAGCTAAACGCGCATAAAGGCTTATGTTATTTCCAAAAAAAGTAAAACACCGCAAGTGGCAGTCTGACCGCTGGAATGTGAAGAAAAAGCGCACCGAGTCACGTGGCACTACGCTTGCATATGGGTCGTACGGACTCAAGGCCGAGACCGCAAATCGCATTACCTCAAATCAGATAGAAGCTGCACGCCGAGTTCTTTCAAGAAATGTGGGTAAGACTGGGCGTGTATGGATTCGCGTTTTCCCAGACAGACCTTTTACACGTAAAGGCGCAGAAGTTCCAATGGGTAAAGGAAAGGGAGATCCTGCAGGCTATGTCGCAGAAGTGCTCCCAGGTAGAATTATTTTCGAAATTGATGGAGTTACCTTTGCGGTAGCAAAGGAGGCCATCAGAAAAGCGGGATCGAAGGTCGCGGTCCGCTCTCGAATGGTATCGCGCGAAGCATAATCATCCATATATATGAAAAGTACCGAACTAAAGAAATTATCCGACAAAGAGCTTGCAAAGCTTCTTGATGAAAAGCAGAAGGCAGTTCGCCAGTTCCGTTTCGACATCACCGGAAGCAAGGTAAAGAATTTGAAGGAAGGTGGAAACTCAAGGAAGGATGTCGCGCGCATATTAACCGAGCTTTCAAGTCGCGGCGTAAACTAATCCCATTATTATGAACAAGAAAGAAGTAACAATCGTCGCTCCGGTCGTCGCAACCAAGAAGCAATCGCTCATTGGTGTCGTTGTTTCCGACAAGATGGACAAGACACGGGTTGTCTTGGTCACTCGTTTCGAACAGCATCCGAAGTACAAGAAATTCATTAAGCGTCACAAGCGCTACAAGGTGCATGACGGGAAAAATGAATATCATGTAGGTGACAAAGTGCGCATTGAAGCATGCTCACCAGTTTCACGACACAAGGCATTCGTCGCGGTCGAAAAATTAGGAACACAAGATGTGGGTCAGTATCTCAGGACTCGCGGAATGGAATAACGCTCTATAAGCACAAACACGTATGATTCAACCACGCTCAATCGTAAAAATAGCTGACAACTCCGGAGGTAAAGTCGGACGTATCTTCAAGGTAATCGGTGGCTCAAAAAAGCGCTATGCCGGACTTGGAGATATTGTTGTACTTTCTGTACAGGTTGCCGAGCCTCGCAAAGGAGTGAAGAAAGGAGACGTCTGCCGCGCTGTCGTCGTTCGCACCGCAAATGCATTCCGCCGAAAAGATGGCTCGTATATTCGCTTCGATGAAAACGCCGTAGTTCTTATCGACGCAAAGAATGAGCCTCGTGCAGGTCGCGTTTTCGGACCGATTCCCCGCGAGATTTCTGAAAAAGGTTACCAGAAAATCATTTCCCTCGCACCCGAGGTGATGTAACTCTACAACTATATGCATATCAAAAAAGGAGATAACGTTGTCATCCTCTCGGGGAATGACAAAGGAAAGAAGGGAAAGGTATCCCATGTGATGCCAAAGAGAGGCCTTGCGGTCGTCGAAGGAATCAACATGAAGAAGAAGCACCAGAAGCCTCGTAAAGAGGGGCAAAAAGGTCAGACAATAGAAGTGGCGCTTCCACTCCGAGTTTCAAAACTTGCTGTCCAAAAGTAATCCTCAAACTACTATGAACGTCCTAACTACTAAAGAAAAATTAAAAGCAGCATTTCCAGCGCTTAAGGCTAAGCATGGATATAAGAACGTGATGCAAGCACCTTCCGTCGAGAAAATTCTCGTCGCGGTTGGAACAGGCAAAATGTCACGTGCTGATAAAAAGCGCCAAGAGTTTGTCGTCGAACGCCTCGCGATTATTACCGGACAGAAACCATCTGCTCGACCTGCCAAGCAGTCAATCGCATCATTCAAACTCCGCGAAGGTGAAGTGATTGGTCAGCTGGTCACTCTGCGTGGCGCACGGATGTACGGCTTTCTTGATAAGTTTATTAATATCGCAATTCCTCGCACCAAGGACTTTCGTGGATTTTCAGAGAAGTCTATTGATGCGATGGGGAACTTCACCATCGGAATCAAGGAGCACACGATTTTCCCTGAGACTGCAGACGAAGATCTTCGTGATGTATTCGGTATGGCAGTGACAATCGTGTTGTCATGCAAAACAAAAGCTGAATCGAAAGATGTGCTTGAAGCACTTGGATTCCCATTTCGCGATGGAGCAGAGGAGGGCAGTAAGCGCGGTCGCTCTCGGAGCAAAACTCCAACAAGAGGCAAGAAAAAGAAATAGTATCAATCAAAAAAACACCGCACGTGCGGTGTCGGATTTGAAGTATTGCTGAGCAGATTTATATTTTGATCCACTGATCAAGTTCATGATCGGTAATGGTGCAGCCGGCCCTAAGAATATTGATTTCTGTTGCAGAAGAGGATCCATGCTCGTCAGATCCGTGCAAAAATGGTGCGGCTTGCACCAAAGTCAGCAACATCAAGTACAAATGCACCTGCAAAGAAGGATGGATAGGCAAAGACTGCAATG
>JAYSWT010000081.1:0-1897 GCA_043717905.1 bacterium
CATTATTAAAAAATTAGTGCCCCAAACCTGTAACGAGCTTGATCTCTGGCAGGGTCATCCCGGATTCTGCGCAAATAGTAGCCGCTGAGCGACGGAATGTGTGGCCAGTGTATAATATGGGTCCCTCTAGGCCTAGTCGAATGGCGATCCTGTATGCAGTTTTGGCCAACGTATTGTGGCCGACGTTTTGTTTGGTATTGTAGCCCTACACTGTACTTACATGTTCGTTCACCGTACGTTCGGTCTGTTTTCGTACATCTCCAGCTAATGTGTTGTTACACATTACCTTGGAGATACGTCTAGAACATTCGTACCATTGTGGAGTCTTCTTGTCAGTTCATTCTAGCAATAGCACTCTTGTTCTTTTCTGTCTTGTAACACTTTCTAAACCATCGTTTCCAAGCATTACAACCGCACCACCCGGTTCTTCGCTCTTCGCTCCAACCCGCGCCCGTGCCAAGACCACAATATCGATATTCGGTTATTTGGCGCAAATTTTCGAAGTTCTTCAACATGTCTGCAGCATTGAGGATCACCAACAACAAGAGGAAGCCATCGAAGCTTTCCAAGTCTTCGGAGGCTGATGTCCCAGATTTGCGCAACTCTTCTTCCAAGAGTGCATCCAAGAAGCAGCGAACTCGGTTGCGTTCGCCATCGCCTTCTAAGGAAATTCAGCCTGAACCTATCAGCACCTCGGCGCCGTCAACCTTGAATGTGGCGACATCGGTTGTAAATCCGGATCCAGTTATCACTTTAGAGTCTGAGTCTATACCTCAAGCCGCCGGAGCAACGCCGGACTCGCAATGTGTGGATTCATCCACTAAGCATGTACCTGTTTTGCATGCAACGTCATCTGTTATAGATACCACTTCTGTAGTTAGTAACACTCATTTGGTTGCGCCTGTTGTAAGTAACAATCCGTTGACTATTACTCCCTCTCATGGTCGTTATTTGCTACCAACTGAGAAGATCGAAAGATTGAGTAAAAAGCCAACGAGGGCTCAAGTCGTTCAAGTAACGACCAACCTTAGACGTGACAGCTGTCACTATCTTCCGATTGACGTAGTTCATCCAGAACACTACGATTCTTTCGAGACGTTATTGATGCTGCAATATGTCATGAATCCATTAAAGATGGAAGAGTGTTCACAATGGAAGCATTGGGATCGCGACAGGTTCTGTCAAGAACTTTTGTCAGCAGTTCCTGATACATCTGTTGTAAGGCCAGATTCTGCCGCAACTTTTGTAGAGCTCATTTCACAATTAGTTCTCCAATTCAATTTGGCTGATCCAGCTGTGGAAGAAGCTTTCGATCAACAGCTACAAGCTATTGATCGCAGATTCCCAGATGCTACTCCTGAGCAGCATTTGAGGGCCGTTCAGATTCTCATCTCTCGCTTGCCTGAACTGCCTGTAAATTGGCGGGCCATTCTTCAAAGATTGATTAATGGTCAGGAAGTTCATATAACTACGGTTAAAGGCTTCCGGTTCACTTGGTTGACTCAGTTAGCCAAGGCTCGCCAGATCAAAGAGATGGCTGAGGAGTATGGTTACATAATCAACTACTCCGAGCATACTCGACAACTCGTCGACAAACCTATCAAGAAGAGACAACCAGTCGATGAATCTTCTCGCACCACCTCGACATCAAATGCCAAGGTGCTCTGCTCAGGGTGTGGTCGTGATAATCACCTAGTGGCCACGTGCCGATTCAAATCGACCGAGTTTTTCAACTCATATCCCTATGCGTACAAGGGGTCGAAAGCACACGCACTGCTTATCGCTAAGTACCCTGACGCAACATTCATTCCATTCTCGGAACTGTCAAAGGAGACACCAGGCTCTTCGGCGTCAGGATCCTCCTCTTCAAAGTACGGGCCGAAATCCACCGGTGAGT
>JAYSWT010000082.1:0-1897 GCA_043717905.1 bacterium
CTTTTGAAACCAAATGACCAAGGAACCGGACTTCTTGTTTGAAGAAGTGGCACTTGTCAGAGTTAATCTGAAGGTTGTGGTCATGGAAGAGCTTAAAGAGTTCCTCAAGGTGAGATTTATGCGTTTCGAGATCCTTCGAGCCTATGATCACGTCATCGACGTAGGCTATTGCAAAATCGCAGGAAGACAGTATTTTGTCAATGTGCCGCTGAAAGGTTTGGGCAGCATTGCGAAGTCCGAAAGGCATCCATAATTAATCGAAAAAACCGAATGGAGTGATTACGGTTGTCTTTGGAATGTCGTATTCTTAGACCGGTATCTGGTGATACGCCTTTGCCAAGTCTAAACTAGAGAAAAGTTTAACGTGTGAAAGGCGGTGCAGTACGTCATTGATTAGGGGCATTGGGTACGAATCGTGGACGGTGATCTTGTTCAGGTGCCTATAATCGCCACAAGGTCAAAAAGTGCCGTCTTTCTTCGGTATCACGTGTAGAGGTGATGCCCATTGTGAATTGGAGTGGCGAATGATGCCGTCTGCTTCTAAGGTAGCGAACTCAGCACGAGTGTACTCTAGCTTTTCGTTCAAAAGCTGTCGAACACGTTCTCTAAGTGGAAAGGATGCCGTAGTGGAGATAACGTGCGAGTATGCTGCTAAGTTTGAGTCAATTTCGGTCGCTCAGTATAAAAGATTTGGATAAAGTTGAAGCAAGCCTTCAATGTATGGGTCATGCTTGACCTGTGTGTGCGCAGTTTGTGGACTGGCGTGCGAAGGAGTGGCTTCAGGGATCATGTCGGTCTAAGATGCGAGCGAAAGACCAAGTTCACCACAGTCGATGAACAATTGGTTGCTGCTCAAGAAATCGATACCTAGTATTGGGTGTGTCACGTCGGCTACGTGGAAACACCAAGTAAAGGAACGTTCAAAATGTGGGAGATAGAACGTGATGGTGCGTGTTCCGAGTGTCGATACTGTGGAGCCGTTGGCGGCACGAAGCTTAATACAGCTGGAAGAGTCTGGTGAAATGAAATTTGGTAAAATGGACAGACTCGATCCAGTGTCCACCAGGAAGCGAAAGATGTTGGGAGTTGCCCAATGCGTGCTGGTGGAATGTGATGCGAAAAGTGGTGCTGATACGTCGATCAAGAAAATTGTGTGCGCGGCGTTGTTGCCGGAGGCACCATCGACTTCGGCCGCTAGAAGTGATGGTGCTACGTGTTTTTTGGTGCGTTGAGGGAGGATTCGTCCCTCTTCGCAAACTTGCATCCTTGTGCGCACGAGCGGGCTTGTTCATGGTATCTATTGTGATAGATACACACGTCCAAGACTTGGCACGTGGGTAGTCGATTGTCCCATGTGCACCCTAAGTAACGAAATTTGGCCGCATTGCCAAACCTCTGGTGGTAGTAGCAAATTCGAGAGTTGCGGTCTCTTGAATTGCTACGGGGACGTGCCCCACGGTCATTACCCTGGTATGTTTGGGTGGGGCGGCTGTCGAAACGATTCAGGCGCGACTCTAACTCGTCAAAGCGAGTGTGCATACGTTCCAATGCGAGGACTAGAGCGTCGCTCGATTGGGGAGTCGCGGGTGTGACGTTAGTGGGTGTGGCTAATTGGATTGGTGTGGACGTCACGACACATGTTGATGCAAAGTTTTTATTGACCGACATAATTTTGTCCGACACTGCCGCAAGTTCGGCCATATTGTCCGTAGACATTGCCGCTAAAATTTGCTGCGTGGTCGGGGCAGGGCGGAAAGAAAAAATTTGGGGAGGATTTTGTCGTTATCCCCTGGATTAACCTCCATGTTCTCCGGATCTTTTACACATTTATTTAAAAATTCGGAGGGAAGCTGACTCCCGAGCTCCTGATTCTTAAAATATTTTAAGTACGTGGCCT
>JAYSWT010000083.1:0-1891 GCA_043717905.1 bacterium
ATGTCTAGAATAGAGATCGCAGGGATCACAGTAGAAAATGATATAATCATAGCAGTCATCAACGAAGAAGAATCAATCCTAGCACTTATCAGACCAAAAGATAACGAAGAAATGAGGATAGCCCAAAAAGAAGATAGAGCAATAAACAAGATTCGAGAAAAATTAAAAAGAGAAGTGCTTAACAAGAAGACTGACTTACAAAAAGAATACAAACTCAAAGACGGAGTATTATACCATCGAAATGTAACAGATGAGCTAATAGTGGTACCAGAGAAGTTTCGACCAGGTATCCTGTTAGAATACCATGACGGGGCCCTAGGAGGTCACCTGTCTAACAGAAAAACAGCAGGTAGAATTAAGAGGAAATACCACTGGCCAAGTATCGATGCAGATATCAAAGAATGGTGTCGACAATGTAAGATCTGCGCATCAAGGAGGAACACGGGGAGGAAAGCCAAGGTGCCTCTAATCCCTATGCCAATTGCACTAGCACCAATGGAAATAACGGCCATGGACTTAGTAGGACCATTACCAACATCTACCCAAGGTAACAAATTCATACTCGTGTTCAGCGAATATTTCACACGATGGCCAGAAGCATTCAGAAATCAGAAATCGGAGACCGTGGCACAAATATTCGTAGAAGGCATTATATTTAAATACGGAGTACCAAAGAGACTCATAACGGATAGAGGTACCAATTTCCTTAGTAATCTGATGGAAGATATATCGAGGATTTTAAAGATCACACGCAGTTGTACATCAGCATACCACCCGCAGACAGATGGCCTAGTGGAACGTTTCAACGGAACCTTGTTGAATATGCTATCTTGTTACGTCAACGCCCATCAGACGGATTGGGATGCACACATACCCTCATGTCTGTTCGCATACAGGAATACCGTACACCCAAGTACAGGCGCGACGCCCTTCTACCTTGTGTATCTGAGAGAGAGCAACATGCCGTCCGATATCAAATGGACGCCCCCCGTAACACAATATCTAGACGTCCCAAATTACAAGGAAACCATGATGGAGAGACTGCATACAGCATGGGATAGAGCAGGACTGAAGATGAAGTTTGCGCAAGAAGGAATGAAAGAACAGTACAACAAAAACGCGAAACCACACATATTCAAGGTGGGAGACAAGGTTCTCATAAATACACCACAACCCCAGAAAGGATTGACTAACAAGTTGAAGAGACCCTTCAAAGGACCATACGAGGTTATGCATACGACACCAACCAACCTGAAAGTCAAGAACACGAATCATAGAAAGAGTGAACCTATGATAGTACACGCCAATCGTTGTAAAATGGCACCCACAGAACCAGCAACGTGCAGATACCCACTACGATCGAGAAATAAACCAGAGGTCAACGCCTTCGAGGTAAGGATCAGAGGACCACCGTACCTAAGAATAGAACAATATAGTCAACAGAGACCGAACGTCCAAAGACAGGACGTGTTATGGTTTCTCCTATGGGTATTGATCATCCTAGGACTACCAGCTCCCGCCAAAACACAGTCATTATCATACGACATATCCGGCACAGATAGAATCATGATACACCGACTAAAGAAATGGGCAGGACCAATGGACATTGAATGTAGGACACCGGAGTATATTGACCTTGTTACAATGGAGGAAGTAAAAGACGGAGCAATGTGTCACCCATTAAAATCAAACACCTGGCATAGAATAACCGTGACCACCTACGAATGGATAAACGGAAGTAAGGAAGTCGAGAAGAGAATATTGCATGGAGAAACCCGAAATACCAAAACAAAGGAAATACTCGACGATCCAGATGAAGCCCAACAATGGTTAGAATTGATAATGGACAATCGTCCTACCTTGCCTAACCCAATAACAATAACCTCCAAAC
>JAYSWT010000084.1:0-1888 GCA_043717905.1 bacterium
CCGATCACGGCCTCACCCCTCCTTTTTGTCCTTCAGCATTCGAGACCACAGCCCTATCAGCGCAGACTGCTGACCGAGTTACAGATGTCGAGAGTATCCATGTGACGCGAACCGGGGAGGACCAAGTGGAGGAGCACCTTGCATATATATTAACCAAAGAAACACAATTACGAGTTTTCAAGCAGCGTGGCACCTGTGAGACGAAGGGACATTCCCACACAACGACAACAAAGAACGCCCAAAACCCAACACGGCCCGGATCTGGAGGATCACTTTGCCTCGGCACGTCACGGACTCAACACGAAACAATGGAGCGCGAACGTCATCGACAAATACTCAATCGATGGCGAATGGAGGACGGTGGCAGACGCGAGGGAGGCCGGTAATGGGAACAGGATTTACATATGCAGAACAGATCTCCAGTATTTCATCAATTTATTGCACAAAAACTAGCCATTCCATTTCAACTCGTTCTGTGAGAAGACATCCCCCAACGGACGGTGACGCGCCAACAACAGACAACACAAAGCCCTAAAATCAGAAATATCTATGATCTCCAAGATAAAGAGGGGCGCGATGATGGACAGATGTAAACCACTTCAATAAAGCCTCCATCGGTTGACCGAAGGACGTCTAACCACATAGCACTTGTCAGAATGCCTCGCCACTCGGAGTGATCAGCTCATTGACAATCTCACGGTCGAGTTTGTTCTGGCTGTCTGTCAGGCGGCCTTGAAGATCAAATGATACAGCTTCTGCGGCGATGTGATTTTGACCCAGCACACTCTCCTGTAAAAATGGCACTAAGTGGGCCATATTGATCAATCAGAGACGTACAATTAGACTGATGAAGTGATAGTAGACATCCTCGTTCACTTGCAAAAGAAAGGGAGTCCTTCCTGTCACACTCAGGCTACAGTGCTCCAACAAATATTCCCGCAAACTCCTCGATCCGTCAATTGATCGTAAATGAACACCCTTGTAAATGGAAATGTTGTGACCATGGTCAGTGTTGCGTCAAACTAACTTTACAGAGAAAATTCAGCAATATATGGAATATCTCGTCCTCCTCCATCATATCTCTAAAGCGACCGTACACAGAGCATTCTAGAAGTTTCAATTTGTTAACTCGTATGTTACAGTTGTACTTGCATGTGTATGTGCGTCAATACGTGGGGGTGTCACGTGTGCATCTCGCTGTTAACTGGGAGTGTGTGTGCGTTGCGTAATCGCGTTGCGGAGACAACAGAAAATTATGTGTGACCAATGGTTTGAAAGATGCTGACTTTAGTGGTATGGGACGTTGTTTGGTCCTGGGCGTGTTCTGAGAAAGCCGGATTGCGGTGTGCAAATTATATTGCAGTTAGACATAATATTGCTGCATTGGTACAAATTTCTCTCGAATAATGGCAGCTGATCTCGTTCTGCCAATTTGGTCTTCAGGTCGGAAACTGTCTCACACTCCTGGACATCGTGGTCAAAGCTGTCGATAGATTTTATGAAGAGATTCATTTTTCAAAAGATAGTGAGTCCAGAAAAGGGCGAGCTGCTGGCCGAGTAATTGCCATATATATACATCCATCGTCATCGTTGGTCGCTCGACATTGGTCAGAAGCGTTGTTGTTAAAACCGAATGTCTCGTTCTGATTGGTCGGAGGTGTCGATGAAAGGAAAGGAAAATAAACTCTGGTGCAGAGTCGGTCTCTCATTGGAGGGCACCGAAGGATTGGCTCTCGTTGGTGGCATGGCGCCGCTGTGTGATATTTCTCTAAATGAAGATTAAAAAAAAAGACAGCCGTGTTTAACGACTACGTAATGGATCTAAATTCAATCCATTACGTCATCGAGAAACAAGCTTGTCGCGTAAATGATGGGTTATCCGAGTCGC
>JAYSWT010000085.1:0-1886 GCA_043717905.1 bacterium
ACTGTGCGTTCGCTCATTTTGACAAGGTGAGACGGAATTAAGGCTTATGTGGCTTGAGATGCAGGAGGTAAATGGATTCCGGCAATTTGAGCAAAACAAGTATCTGTCGATGAAGAGCCGAAAGCGTCGTCACAAAGATAGAAGAGTCGGGAAAAACATAGAGGTTAAGGTTGTCAAAAGCCTTCAATAATTGCTCAGCAGAGGGTCTCTCTGTAGCTCTCTTAGGGTTGCCAGCATAAAGCCCAGTTAACTTTTGTTGGGAAGTTTGTAAAGCGAATCGAGCAACAAATTCTATCAAGGTAAACACCCTCAATGCTAGGGTGAGCAAAAACATCAACCCCACAATACGGGCTTGATTTTGGAAGTAGATCGGTAAAGCTGGTAACTGACCGCGTTTGAAACGATGAAAGCCTCGTTCAACAATCCACTGGTCTCGGTAGTAGGCTATGGCTTGGTTAAGGCTTAGACGAGTTATAGGCGCATTGGTGACATACAAGCGCCAACCAGCCAATAGCTCGGCTTCTTCAATGGCAAAAAATTGGTGATCGCTTTTTAGCGTTAGTTCTAGCTGAGTCACTTCCTGAGTTGGAGAGTTTGCCGATGGACGACCTTTTTTGACATAGCTAGTTCTGATATTGGTTTCGACTGTAGTTGTTACTATTAAAAACTCATTGACCCGATGACGTGTGAGAATGGCTGCTACTTTATCATTTAATACATCTAAATCTTTGCCAGGACTCTTTTTCAACTTGTCTAGTGCTGTTTGCGCCTTATCTAGTCTTTCATGTAATCCCCGAATTTGAGCGGTCGCTAAGACGTGAGAGTACACAACGAGATAACGTTCATGCCATTGCACCAACTTATGAGTATCTGGATTTAGCCAAGTTTTTCCTAACTCTAGCTCAAAGCCTTTGCCAACAGCAGGTTCATCTTCTTCTTGTTTTGGCAATCGAATGTCTACACTTGCCGATGGTGGGTCAAGAACCCATTGCTTTAGTAAGGCTGGATTCTGACCAGTTAGAGGCAGTGGAAAACAGTAAATACCACCTGCATGAGCGATCTGAGCACGAGTAGCTATTGCGGCGGCTTTGCTATCAGCTAAAAATATAAAAAGTTTATGTCCAATCACTTTCGCCATTCTTTGCCAAGCTGGCCAATACAATGGGTCATCAGCTCCATTTCCTGCTAAAGTCTCACTAACTAACGGTATTCCAGCAGTATCCAACGTTCCCAACATCTGACGGTATTGCAGTAGGTCGGGGCGTTTATCTTTGGAATGTCCATAGCGCAATAGACTATCTGCTTCAGATTCAATCTGCTCATGATGCACGGCAAAACTGGTTGTGTCTAATCTTCCCACTTCGGTTGGCAATTCATAGGCTCGAATCAGGTGCTTTCCTAATTTTTGTTCAATTTCTTGGCAAGCCTCTCCTTGCAATCCAAATTGTTCTAACACACGGGCTAAACGGTCATCTGTGACATCTTTTTCCTCAATACACCAGCCTGTAACGAGTGCCAATGTTTTTCGATGGGTGTTGACCCAGCTTTCTGCTGCACACAATCGATGATCTGATTGGCTAATGATGTATATCAACAACAACACGCTCAATTGACCATAACTCAATCCCTGATGATTGCCATGGGGTTGTTTGAGTTGTTGGTCTATCCATTTGGCTACCTCCATTTGCTTTAGCAACGCTGCAATCAGTGGAATGTCGTCGATCCGCTCTGAACTAATTTCCATCTCTAGTCTCTCGCTATCTCAAAAATCGCTCTCTAGCTTACCTCCACACTGACACATCCTGACAGGCTGCTATAATTGCTCTGGTTATTTACCACTCCTGACTTTTATTCCCCTTACCTATTTGAAATGAGCGAACGCACAG
>JAYSWT010000086.1:0-1883 GCA_043717905.1 bacterium
ATTCTTTCTTATGTGAACTTCACTGTCTTGCCAACCTTACCGCTCCCTCATTCAAATTCATACTACTCAAGGTGTATTTGTTCTCGCTGTTACGTACAACTGTGATTGGAGTATAGGATATCGTGACTATTGGGCAGTAGACAATGGTGTTCTATCTTATGCGCTTTCGCTAGTATCTCGGATGGCATCCGTCTTCTATGGCATCGACTTTGATTCGATTAATGATATGATGGAGGAACAGATATTGTCCTTTCCTTTGACATCGACAGGTCAAGCGAAATATCTCATTCGGTCCTTTGTGACTTACATGGCTAATAAGGTACACAAGGACAGGACAATCGACACATTCGTATTACTTATCGATGAAGCTTTGGCAATGGAAGAACTTATTCTTAAGCGCTACCCGAATTGCCCAGATGTTACGAGTTGTGCCCGAACCGCATTACTGAATAAAGATATAACATTCAATGGGGGTGCGTTGAAAACAGCGCTTGTGATATCCAGTTTAGCTGTCAGCCCGATCCAGGAAACTAAATCCAGCCGTGCCATCAAAGCGCTCGTTCTACAATCAAAGCTCAACTTGACTAATGTTGTGACGAAGATATGGGAGTCGGATGCGGACAACTATCCGTTGATAAAGATCGCTGCATTCGTACATGATTTGCCTCGTTGTGTGGAGATGGTGATGAGCTTCATCAAATCCAATCCCTCAATTGTCGACAAAAATTTTGTGAAAGAACTCTTCGAATACTTGGACTCGGAGATAAAATCGAGATATTCTAAGAGCGGAGCAAGTTGCCCATCTGATGAGCTACTCGGGGCCCTCATTCTTGGAGATGGGGTCGATTTAGACAGTGAGACCATTGAGTGCATTAGCTGCAGTATCATAACGAATTCTTTGGACAGATTTTCGGAGGGTCAAAGACTGGAGAAGCCTGAAATGTCTTTAGCTATGATACGTCACTTTACGTCAATGGGGAGCACAAAATTGGCGAAAGCCATCAGTGGTGGTATCACCGCAATTATAGGTTGGATCCCCTTTGATGGAGGTGAAGGATTCATTTGGGAGAAAGCTTACTATGAGTGGATGAAGATCAGGCTGGTAGCGGTGAGTAATTACGTTCCAAAGGTGAATGTTCCTTCAAATCGGAAAGTGATGAACATTATGAAGATATTTGGTATCACAGATGTTTCCATTGTTCCTCTTGCGCACTTCGACATGTTGTCAGCCCCTCTAGGATCATCCAAAAAAGGCATTCCCTACTGGCAAGAGTATGATCTCACGAATAACAGCCATAAAAAGCCGAAATCATTTCTGGAAGAGATCGACAGTATCGCATTATCCGCTCAGTCACCAATAGCTATTCTGAGTCCAGCTAGAGGTGAATCGTTTGATCTTTGTTTAAAAATATTGGTACCGGGTTATGATGAAGCCATGCATGTCTTTGTCGAGAACAAAGCGATCGCTGAAACTAAGAACAATACAAAGAAGGCACTATTCAATATGGCCAATAATCGAGTATCGAAAGGAGAAATTGTTACAGTGAGAGACTTCGAAGATGGCGGCAAGCAATACATTCATACTGAAACTGTAATGGAAGATCGTAAAATTTTGTTTATCTATGCTAGGACTCAGAAGTCCGTCAGTTATGGAATCAATAATGCAATCGAGTTAGGTAGGGAACATTCTTTCGATTTCTTGGGACCGTTGACTGGTCTCTACGAAATTGCTAAGAGCACCAGTACACCTAAGGGGAAGTAGCGATATGTGACTACAATTTTCTTCAATTCTAACCGATATATATGCGACATTTTGTAACAAACGATAGGAAATAATTTTGCGAGCCAAACTCGATTCAGCAATATTTTTATTTCTTACGGAA
>JAYSWT010000087.1:0-4743 GCA_043717905.1 bacterium
AGCTCGATGAGCCAAAACTTTCAAGTCAACCAGCTAGTAACGGTGATACTGCTGTTGTAACGGAATCTGGAACACTCTACATGGTCATGTTTGATAGGATGTTACTTACCAGAGCAGTGGCGGCAAAACTTATACCCACCTATAACGGTGAGAATATCGAAATGAAAAACCTTGACTCACTGTCTATGACTTTACCCAAACTAGAGGGTGAGACCCTAACAATGCTTGATAAACTTAATTTTTCACTTTCGGGCACACCAATATTGATTTGGCAAGTTGATGAGCAGAAAATTAAAAAAGAATTAATTGGTGTGCAAAAAACTAATTTTAACCTTATTTTAAGCCAATATTCTAACATAGAGCGTGCCAAGGCTAGTATTCAACCAATTTGGAAAAGCTCATTTCCAAGTGACGAGAAGGCAATTACTGTTAAGCTGGTTGACGAAATAGCCAATTAGCAAGCCAATTTTCTTGACCGATATATCCCTATCTGTTAGGATGCTAACACCACATTGAGAATGAGTGACGAGAAACAAGAGAAGCAAAAAGAATCGCAAGTCATGGGAATAATTACCGAGGCGCTTCCAAACACCCTATTTCGTGTTAGCACTGAGTCCGGGACTGAGGTACTTGCGTACCTTGCTGGAAAAATGCGTATCCACCGCATTAAAGTGCTTGTTGGAGACAAAGTGGCTCTTGAAGATAATCCGTATGGCGGCAAGCTACGTATTGTCAAGAGATTGTAGATACATTATAATGTGCAACTACCTCGCGAGATAACTTCTCTCGAGAGTATTATTTTGTTCAATTTATGCGCGTAAAAGCTTCAGTAAAAAAGATCTGTGCGAAATGTAAGAGCGTAAGACGACGCGGGGATCTTTATGTTATCTGTGAAAATCCGCGCCATAAGCAAAAGCAAGGCTAATTTTATATCATCACCATGCGTATCTTAGGTATTACTGTTCCAGAGAATAAACAATTATGGGTAGGACTCACGGTCTTTTATGGTATCGGCTTTTCTACAGCAAAGCACATCCTTAAAGATGCTGGAGTTCCAGACACAAAGAAACCAGCTGATATCACCACGGAGGAAGAAGCAAAGATTAGAAAGTCTATTGAGGGGATGAAGATAGAGGGAGACCTCAAGCGAGAGAAGGCAGCAAACATAAAGCGCCTCAAAGATATCAAGTCATACAGAGGAACGCGACATGCAAAAGGACTTCCACTCAACGGACAGCGCACCAAGACGAACTCACGTACAACTCGCGGAAATGTAAGAAAGACCATGGGTTCAGGTCGCAGAAAGCTTGAGAAAAAGTAATCCAACCAATTTAGTAACGTAAGAATGCACAATGGGTAAGAAACGAATAGTAAAAAAAGCGGGTGGATCAGTTGACCAAGGCCTTAAGGCTCGGTCTCTTTCGCGTGTACCGAAGAAGAAGATTGTACATGGTGTGCTGAATATTCAGTCGACATACAACAACACCATTGTCTCTCTCGCAGATTCAGATGGAAAAGTGCTGATGTGGTCAACATCAGGTTCCCTTGGTTTTTCGGGTGCAAAAAAGGGCACCCCTTTTGCAGCTGCAAAAATAGGAGAATTGCTTGCAGAAAAAGCCCAGCTTATGGGCCTAAAATCAGTCGATGCAGTTGTCCGAGGCGTGGGATCAGGCCGTGAGTCTGCCATCCGCGCATTTATTGCAAAAGGTGTTGAGATTCACTCAATCAAAGACAAAACTCCTGTTCCACACAACGGACCACGCGCTCGTAAGCCTCGTCGTATCTAATACTTTTATTAACCCACACTATCACCATGTCTGATCCCAAATGCAAAGTATGTCGTCGCGCAGGAGAAAAGCTTTTTCTTAAAGGAGAGAAGTGTTTTACTCCAAAATGTAGTTTTGAGAAGCGCCCAACACCCCCAGGAAAGCCACTGAACGAACGGAAGCATCGTAGCAATGTTACTGAATACGGAATCCAACTAAAGCAAAAGCAGAAGGTTCGTAATGTCTACGGATTGTCAGAGAAGCAATTTTCACGCTATGTGAAGGAAGCGACTGCTGAGAAAGGCGCAAGCCCAGTAGACCTACTTTACGAGAAGCTTGAGAGACGCCTTGATAATGTAGTCTATCGTCTTGGTTTTGCAAAAAGTCGAACGATGGCACGCCAAATGGTAGCTCATGGACACTTCATGGTCGGAAAGAGAAAACTGACAATTCCTTCATACCAAGTCAAGACAGAAGATGTCATCGGAGTCCGCGAGGGAAGCCGTACATCATCACTGTTTACCACTGCAACTGAAATACTCAGCAAGCACCCAACCCCAAATTGGATACTTCCAGAACCGACCAAGCTGACTGCAACAGTAAAAGGTACACCGAAATTCGATAAGAATGAGATGGGGTTTAATTTTCAGTCAGTTATTGAGTTCTATAGTCGCTAAGTAGGCGAGCAAGTCGTTCAATATTTAAAATTTTTTATTGTTACTAAGTTATAATCCAATTGCTATGCTTGACCATAATGTCGCACTGCCGTCTAAACCAAAGCCTGTCCGTGAGGAAGGTTTTATGGGCGTCTATGAAGTAGAGGGACTTTACCCAGGTTACGGACACACTCTCGGAAACTCTCTCCGCCGGATTATTCTTTCTTCACTTCCAGGTGCTGCAATAACACAACTAAAAATTGACGGTGTTCAGCATGAATTTTCAACATTAGATGGAGTGAAAGAAGATGTTATTTCACTTATCCTCAACCTTAAAAAGATTCGTTTCAAGGTCCTTAGTGATGAACCTCAAACAGTTAAACTCTCTGTGAAGGGAGTGAAGCAGGTTACTGCCAAGGACATTGAAGTAGGAGGTCAAGTTGAGGTGCTCAACCCAGAGCAGTACATATGTGAAGTCACCGACAAGGGTGCAGACCTCCACATTGAGATGCGAGTAGAAATTGGTCTTGGTTATCTTCCAAAAGAGGCAATTCAGAAAGAAAAAGTAGAAATAGGAATGATTGCACTTGATGCAGCATTCACCCCAATTCGTCGCGTGAACTACGAGGTAGAAACAATGCGCGTTGGAGATCGAACAGACTATAATCGCCTCAAGATAACTATTGAAACAGATGGGACACTCGCGCCACGTACCGCTCTTGAAAACGCAATCGAAGTAATGATTCACCAGCTCAAAGCCATTGTTGGGTTCAAGGAAGAAGAGCTTACGCATGAAGAGCCAAAACCAGAAATTTCCGCAGGTGAAGAAGCTGGGGAGGAAGGGAGTGAGATGGACACGGAATTTCTCAAGACCCGTATCGACAGCCTCGACCTATCAGCACGCACACAGAACGCTCTCACGAGCGCAAATATCCGCACCGTTGGTGGACTGGTGCGAAAGAAGGAAGAAGACCTTCTTGAGCTTGATGGACTGGGAGAAAAGGGACTTCAGGAAATAAAACGTGCCCTTTCAAACTTTGGTGTAACACTGAAGCAGTAAGTTGCAAAGTATCAAGAATCTGGTATTAAGTATCCAGTATCTGATACCCGCAGCACACGCCAAATACAAGATACAAAATACTAGATACTGAAATTAACATGAGACACCATAACAAAAACAAGAAATTCGGAAGACAAGCTGGGGAAAGGCTCGCGCTTATGCGTGGACTTATGGTGTCTCTTATTGAGCACGGTAAAATAACAACTACACAGGCTCGAGCAAAGGCACTGCGCCCACTGATGGAGCGGATGATTACCAAAGCACGGGAGGCCGATATTGCAGGAGTAAGACTACTCAAGGCGCGCCTCGGGAACAATCGCACTGCAACCGAAAAACTGGTGAAAGAGATTGCTCCAAAATATGTAGGACGAAGTGGTGGCTATACCCGTATCACGAAGCTTGGTCAGCGCGGGGGAAGCGGAGATGCTGCTGAAATGGCGGTAATTGAACTGATCTAAGTCTAGACTAACGAAATTAATATGGAACATAAAATTGATGCGAAGGGAAAATCGCTCGGACGCGTAGCAAGTGAAGTTGCTGTACTTTTACTTGGGAAGAATAGCCCAGCAGTGAAGAAGAATGCGGTGGCAGAGATCTCAGTTCGCGTAACAAACGCAAGTGGCCTTATCATTACTGACAAAAAGAAGGTGCAAATGACTTATCACAGCCACAGTGGATATCCTGGTAGCGACCGAGCTGACAAGTTAAAAGACATCATCACGAAAAAGGGTTATGGCGAAGCTATTAAGCGGGCTGTAAAAGGCATGCTCCCAGGCAATACGCTCCGTGATAAACGCATGAAGAATTTAACAATTGAAGAATAATATGACCACTGAAGTAGCTGTAAAACCAAAGGTAGTGAAGGCGAAAGCCGCAAAAGCGGAGTACGTTGAAGCTGTAGGTCGTCGCAAGACCGCTATCGCTCGTGTGCGTACCTCTGTGGGGACAAAGAGTATATTTATTATCAACGGCAAGACCGTAGAAGAATATTTTGCAACTCCCCAACTTCGAGACATAGTGCTTTCTCCACTCGCCGTAGAGGGTGTAGTGGGAAAATATACTGTTTCCGCAAAGGTTAACGGGGGAGGAATTCATGCACAAGCAGAAGCTATTCGCCATGGACTTTCGCGTATTCTCGTAAAGGAAGACGAAACTCAAAAGAAGGAGCTCAAGAAACTTGGCTTCCTCAAGCGAGATTCACGCAAGAAAGAACGCAAGCACTTTGGACTAAAGAAGGCTCGCAAGGCGAGCCAATGGTCGA
>JAYSWT010000088.1:0-34589 GCA_043717905.1 bacterium
TTTGTTTGAGTTTTTTCGCTAGTTACGCGGATCAATGCTAACTCAAGTGGAAGTGACGGAATTACACTCCAGCCAATTTCATGTGATGCCCGAATAAACTCCGAGAGAACTTGTGAATTCACTCGTCTCTCTTTTGATACAGCGAGTTCATGAATTAATTTCATATCATCAGGAGGAAACTCGTCTTTAATAGTGACTTCCATGCTTGGTGCGTAGCGGAGAAGGAGTACTGCGCGCATTTTAGAAAGTAACATCTTGAGGAATACCTTCATGTCTATCCGCTCTTCCCTAGCCTTCACGAGTGCAGTAAGTCCCAATGTAGGGTCACCAGACTCAATTGAGCGCACAACGCTGTTGATGAGGTCATGAGTTGGGGCCCCGACAATTCGCGCAACGACATCAAGGTCAATTATTCCACCCTCAGAAGAAATGAGCACTTTTTCGAGTACAGAAAGAGTGTCACGATAGGAACCATCTCCAAACATTGCAACAATGTCTGCTGAAGGTGCGTCAAGTTTTACCTTCTCTGCTTTTGCAATTTCAATTGCGTACTCTTTTAATTCTAAAATTCCAGGCTGACGAAAAGTGAAAGTTTGGCAACGTGAAATAATGGTTTCGGGGACTTTCTCGCGGTCTGTTGTGGCGAGTATAAATACCACATGCATTGGCGGTTCTTCAAGGGTTTTAAGTAGAGCGTTAAATGCTTCCTTGGTAAGCATGTGGACTTCATCAATAATATATATTTTATAAGGAGACGAGAACGGCATGGTGGCTACTCCCGCACGAAGCTCCCGTATATCATCAATACTCCGATTAGATGCTCCATCAATTTCGTAAATATCTACTGGGTCACATCCAATTTCTGCGGCGAAGATTCGCGCAACAGTAGTTTTACCCGTCCCACGGCCACCAGAGAACAGATAGGCATGCGAAATACTTTTATCCGAAATAGAGCGTAGCAGAGTCGAGACAATTTCTTCTTGTCCGCGAACGTCCGCAAACTCTTTGGGGCGGTACTTTCTATATAGTGCTTGTTCTGACATTGGTTAGATTATACCGATAAAACAAAAAAAGACACCTCTTGGCAGAGGGTCTTCATAGTAGGCGCGATGCGACTCATTGTAGACGAGCACGGTATACTCGCTTGGATCAGCTTATGCTCACGCTCGGGCTTTGGGCCCAATTGTAATTCCTTCCCTATGGTGGGGGTCGGTCTCAAACTCGGTGAGAGCTTGGGTCGGCTGAGACAGTATACGCAAAGAAGCATGGCGCCCATTCGCATATTAACCCATAAATTTACTCTGTCAAACAAAACTCCCGAATTCAATTCGAGAGTTTCGTAACTATTTATGGTGCGGTTTTTTGTAAATCAGAATCTATATCACACACGTGTTTGCCGTTGTGCGGTTCACATAGTTCATGCAGCGGATTATTATCGTCAACTTCTTCACTGTGACAACAATTTTCCTTTGATTTGCCACACGGACATTTACCGTCTTTATCAAACTTAACTTCTTCCGCTCTACGCATGCAATTAGTGCTCTCGTTCAGAGCAGCTTTACAGGCACAATTTCCTCCGCAGTTTTGCATACTATTTTTTTGCTGTCTTCTTTTTTGAGACAGTCTTCTTTGATACGGCTTTTGCAACAGCCTTCTTACCAGCTCTTACCGCTTTTTTTGCAACTGCTTTCACTGCTTTGGTATCTTTCTTCGCAACACGAGAGAATTCCGCACTGACATGCTTCCAGTTTGACTTGAGCTCTCTTGCTGCGCTCGCGAGGTCTGCCTTATCAACCGATTTTACCTTTTCATAAGCTCGCATTGACTCATCAACAATCGTCTTCCATGCTTTTTCATCAAGTTTTTGCAATCTCTTAGCTTTCTTGAGTGCATCAGCGTGTAGAGTCTGAGCCCATTTAGCAGCCTGCTTTCTATGCTTAGCACCATCCTTACTGCCGAAAAAGAAATACCCCGCTCCTGCCGCTGCAGCTGCTGCAAGTCCAAGTCCTACCCCTAATGCAACCTTTTTCTTACTTACTGGTTTTTTTGCCATATATATTTACTTAAACTTTAAATAATTAATCCGTTTTAATTTTCTCTTTCTTGGATGATGTGCGTCTGCGTTCCTTCATTCCAAGAAAGAAGTCCATCAAATGAGTGACACGCATGCCTTCACTCCTCGCTTTTTCTCGAAGTTCCTGTACGTCCTTGCGAACATTATCGCTTTCCTTACTTACATTATCAGCAACGTGCGCGATACTGCGCAAAACACGAATCATGTAATACAGCGCGACCATTCCCATGACGCCAAAAATGAACACCACCATTGTGGTCACTGCAAAGAATATATCCATTTTCAAGAACTCACTCATACAAGAATTATTATACCTTGTTTCGATTTCTCATCGCAAGTTATTTTGAGATAAAAATGCTTCCACTTCACTTCGCACCGCATCGTAATTCTCAGTTTCCATCAATTTTACTCGCAATTCCTTTGCTCCCTCAAATCCATTCACATATGCCTTGTAGTGTTTTTTCATTGTTGCAAAATTTTTAATATCTCCAAGCAACTCTTCAAACAATTTTGTATGTTCGAGCATGACCTTAAAACGATCCTCGATAGAAATATCCTCAATCTGAACGTTTGAATTGAAACGCCAGGGATTTCCAAAAATTCCGCGACCAATCATCACCCCGTCCGCACCAGTATCATTTGCTTTCTGTTTAGCATCGGCAACATCTTTCACGTCACCATTCCCTATGATGAGAGTGCCACTTCCTTTTGCTATTTCAACTGCGTGAGCCACATGTTCCCAGCGCGCAGGAACGTCCGACATTTCTTTGCGAGTGCGAGCATGTACAGTTACTGCAGCAGGTTTTGTTGAAAGTAATATTGGTAACCATTCTTCCAACTCGACTTTGTTGTAACCGACGCGTGTCTTTATTGATACAGGCAATCCCCGTCCACCTTGTTTCGTCGCTTCAATCACATCTCGCGCAAGCTCGGGCGTTCGAATCATGGCCGCCCCACCGCCCTGCTTTTCTACATTACGATCTGGACAGCCCATATTAATGTCAATTCCATCAAAGCCAAGATCAGCAATGAGATGAGCGACTTTCTCGAAATTTGCTGGTTTTGAACCGAATATTTGTGCAACAATAGGTCGCTCAATCTCGGTGTACATGAGGTCTTTAAGTAATACCTCCCTTCCTGGAGAAAGCAAACCATCCACAGCGACAAATTCGGTCCACAAGACATCTGGTTTGCCGTATTTTGCAATCAGCCTTCGAAATGCAGCATCAGTGACATCCGCCATCGGAGCAAGCACAAAAAAAGGACGAGGTAATTTTTCCCAAAAACCAAGATTTGGTATTTTTTTTGACATGTTTGGGTTAGCATATTAGAGTTTGCCTTAGAATTCAAGTTGCGTGTAATTTACTTTAATTTAATTCTTTCTTCTGGAGGGAGCGATGGCTACGAGTACGGTGACCCTTTGTGTAGGAATGACAGTAAATGGATCGTTCGAAATCACTCACGAACGCATCTCACTTTTTGGTCAAGCAACGGGAGACATGAATCCGATTCATTTTGACACCGCAGCAGCGAGATCGGCTGGTTTTACGGTTGAGAATGGGCAAGTTATCGCACATGGAAAACTTTCACTTGCGTGCGCAGACGCATTGTTCGCTCAGCAGTTTCCAAACACTATTCTGCTTGAAATGGACAAAGTGCGGTTTGTACAGCCAATACGGAGTGGCGACCGAGTGGAAGTTGAAAGTAGAATTCAGGAAATCGTTCCTTTCGCAGAAAGAGGTGGGTCGCGTATCACCCTCTGTTCTCGGTTTTGGGTCAAGGGCAAACTGGTACTTGCCTGCATCACACACGCATTTACCACACTTCCACACAATCTTTAGAATCGAAGGAAATGGGGTTTCAGGAAGGGCGCCACGCAATCGTGGCGCCCTCTTTGTGAGAGTTAGACGTAAGGCGGAGGCGGAGGCGGCTGCGTTCCAGTTATTGCTGTTTGAGGTTGAGAAAATAAACTTGGGTCGGGAATATGGATAGATGCAAATGTAACTGCCTCAGGTGCTCTTTTGTCTATCGGAGTAGTTGCAAGCTCGTGGTCAGTTACTCCTTTCAGTTCAGGAAAATCTTCCAGAGTAAATTCGAGACTTGCCCCTGGGAGAAGTTTTCCTGAAATAATTTTTTCTGCAACTTTTTGTTCAACCAAATCTTGTACGGCACGCGCCATAGGACGAGCTCCCATGTCTGGGTCTACACCATGCGCGAGAAGCGCCTGTATGACTATGTCGTTAATGACCAAGCCAACACTTTTTTCACGTAAACGTTTTTGAAGCTTTTTGAGCATGAACTCAGCGATAACCTTATACTCAGGAATAGTAAGTGGATGAAAAAGAATGATGCCATCAAAACGATTAAAGAGTTCTGGCTTGAGCTTTCCTTGCTCAATAATTTGATCAACAATATCCTTCTTTACAACTTCAAGGTCAAGTCCCTTTTTTATTGTCTCACGAATGAGAGGAGCTCCTGCATTTGATGTTGCAATAAAAATTGTATTGCGAGCATTCACCTTGCGACCTTGTGCATCATGAAAAATACCCTCGTCAAACACTTGCATAAATACATCAAGTACCTTCGGGTTGGTTTTTTCAAACTCATCAAGAAGCACCACTCCATAGGGTTGCTCTTTGAGCATTATCGGGAGCGCACCTGGAGTTCCGTCCATTGACCCAATCATTCGCGAAAGCCCATCATCGCCTTGAAATTCCGTCATATCAAGACGTCCCATCGCCTCGTTACTTCCAAAATAGACATTTGCAAGTGCCTTAGCTGTCTCAGTTTTTCCAACTCCAGTAGGACCAAGAAATAAAAAGTTTCCGATGGGACGATCCATGCTTCGCACTCCAGCACGAGCACGTCGCATTGCATTTGCAATTACTTCGATGGCATGAACTTGCCCAACAACCTGCTTTTTCATTAACTCTTCAAGATTCATAAGTCGAATACGTTCTTCGTCGCTGATATTCCCAACAGGAATATTTGTTTTTTGACGAATAAAATCAAGCACATCAAGTTTCTTTATTAGATGTCCACCTTTCGCCAGCATTGTAGGAACAATTTCAACCATCAAGTCAATCGCCTTATCTGGCATTACCCCGTCAGAGAAATAGTGTTCAGCACCCTTAATAATCTCTACAACTGCTGGATAAGTGAAGTACACGGGATTTCTCCTTTCTGTGACCTCAGCGACTTCTTCGAGAATACGCAAAAGTGATTCTTCTGGCGGCTCCGTGAGCATAACCTTTTCAAAACGCTGCATAATCCCATTGTTCGGCTCTATATACTGATGGAAGCGTGCATTGTCTGCTGTTGCAATTACCTGGAGAGCGCTCCCAGTAAGGTATGCGTCAACAAGACTCATTACGTCCGAGTCGAGCGCAAGGCCACTTTGTATAAACCCCGGAAGGTCTTCAATGACAAGAATAATATTCCCTGCCTTTACTGCGTCATTGAGGAGTTTAATCAGTGCGGTCTCAAGTGATTGCTTATCTTTCATTCCCGATATAAAGGATTTGGCATCAAACGCCATGACTCGACGGTGTTTCAGTTTTGGATTAGTGTATCCATTGGTAATATCGCGCGCAAAATCTAATATAACGTCCATTTTGCCAGACCCCTCCTCGCCCACAAGTATTGCATTTGCTTCCTTCTCGCGTGAAAGTACTATTTCAAGCTGTTTAATTTGCTCGTTACCATAAACAAACGCAAAATTCGAACCACCACCTATCGCTTGACTCGAAAGGTCATGGCCATATTTTCCAAGAATATATGCTCCTCCGTAGGCAAATTCGGCACCGAATGATTTTGATTGACCAAGTGCAACTTTTCCCCAAAATCTCTGCTTTTGCTTGTACTTCTTAATCGAACGCTCTACCCACTCAGCTGGACCAATCAATTCGCGCTTTCGAACACCGAGTTCAAAAATGAACTGATAAAAATCAGGATCCTTTTCGACAATAACATCGCAGAGGTCTCGCAGCGTATATACTTTTCTCAAGTCGCTTTCGAGCTCATTCCAATTTACTACAACTTTGCGATTTTTAAGATAGTCGTCAATGGTGATATCTGCGAGACCTGCACGCCTTGTAATTGCACGCCCATAGCTTGATCGACAAAAACTTTGTAATAAGTCACCGTTTTTTGTCTCGTAAAAAACGTCACAAACCTCATAGT
Organism: bacterium; assembly: GCA_043717905.1. GTDB lineage: Bacteria > Patescibacteriota > Minisyncoccia > Phycocordibacterales > UBA6899 > MHLP01. The sequence continues at coordinate 6,257 of JAYSWT010000088.1, forward strand.
TTGGAGTTGTGTAAGGAGTCTGCGCTCCAACTACTCCTCGCTCAAGTAATGCTTCAACTGCAAAATAGTATGAGCGAGAATAGAATGAAAGCATTTTCATTAATAACCACAATGCAAGTGCTATGAGAAATATTCCATTTCCCTTTCCACCCTCAGGGTCAAGTGGGATCTCTGTACCTCCAATCCCTGGAATTAACCTGGGGAGAGAAGTTGTTTTTGGAATTGTGACCTCAGCATTGGAAACCACAATATTTGTAACAGTTGGAGCATCGAATATTTGTGTTTGTGGAATTGAAATTCCAGTTTGTAAACGATGTTGTACATAGGGTGCAATTGCTACTCCCAAATAGAGAAAAACCACAAGCCCAGAAAGTATCGAGATAATATCTCGGTACTTTTTAGGAAATGTATGTTCAAGAACAATCGCCTTCTCTGAGAGAAAGTTTGGATCACGCCAGAATGTGGAGTCAAAGCCAAACATATTATGAAAATAGTGCGCTAATTCCATTAAGTATGAAACTCACGAGCAGTACCGGTAAAGCAAGCCATAGAGCGGTAAACATCAAACCTCCGATTATGACAATAGAAAACGAAAGAAGTGCTGCAGCAATGATTGTGGTACGTAATAAAAACCCAACGATTCGCATGATCATATTCACCACAAGGCCCGAAAAGAATTCTTCTGGATGAAGGAGCAAGCTTACGCGTTCCTCTGAAAGACGCTTGAAAGGAGCAAACAAACTCCCAAGCACATCGGGAACTGAGAAAAGATGATTTACAAACCAAAAATAGTTCCACCAGATATAGAGAAAATCAGAAATCGCCATACTGTAATGCCACACCAGATAATTCTTGGCGATAGACAAAATGTTCATACAAATATTATATCAGTAAATTTACATTCCCGTAGCAAGTTATAACTTTTCCTACTGCTTAGGCAGTGGGAACGATTTTGTGACAGTTTTACTTTTGCAATAACCTAGCGATAAAAAATCTTATTACCAAATCGTAGATCGATTTCACTGACATTTTTTGCACTTTCTCTTGAATTTTCAAGATTTAGCAGCACAACTCCGAGATTTGCTATTGCCCTATCAGGATCTTTATCCGTTGCAAGAAGTAGCACCCATGGCATCCCCACCTCAACACGAATATCTCCTCCACCTAATAGAGTTACGGAGTGCGTAGTGAGACCGACACGAGAAAGGTTGTCAATATAAAGACGAATACGATTATATGAATCATTTGTAAGCACATGTGTACCAACGGGTGACGCTTGAGTTACTGCTTGCTCAGAGGATGATGCAACTATGGCGACAAACGGATATCCAATATACTCAGGTGCATTAGCATAGACATATCCTTCTTCGTCGGCAAAAAAGCAGTCTTTGGGTTGATGGTCTTTTTGCGGAGTTGATGACTCATGTTGAGTACTGTTGCTCCCTAGGCAATAAAGAAAGTTCGGGGTGTATTCGGTAATAATCACCTTCAAATCTTTATGATTATCAAAACGAACTTTCACATTTGCAATGCGGGGAGAGAGTGACCGTATCTGTTTTCCTACCTCTTGGCTTGGATAGAGCAGTTGATTATTCTGCTTAATTCTATAAAGAATTTTATCGTTGAGTACTGAGCTTGCGACCGCCTTTATGCCCTCTTCTGAAGTCGCATGTGCACCAACAACAGTAATGCTATTGATGAAAAGAGAAGGTCTCTCAGATATCCACACGCATAGGAGATATATCGCATAGATAGCGAGAAAGCTGTGTCCAATATAGCCGAAGGTCTTGTCAATTTTGCGGTTAAGGGAACGCCTCGATTTCATTGTTTTTCTGCCGAGGGCCATAAAAAACTTCTTAGCTATTTATTAGCCAATAACAGACTTGCCCATGTAAGGAACAAGTGCGTCGGGAACACGAATTGTTCCGTCCTCCTGTTGATAATTTTCTAATATTGAGACAAGAATTCTTGGTGTTGGAATGGCGGTGCAGTTGAGTGAGTGCGCAAAGCGCATTTTTCCAGACACGTCACGGTATCGCGTATTGAGGCGTCGTGTTTGAAAATCATGGAAATATGAAGCAGAACTAATTTCACGGTACTTCCCTTCATTGGGAACCCACAGTTCGATGTCATACTTTTTCACTTGTCCTAATCCGAGGTCCCCACCACAATTAACTACGGTGTGATAGGGAATCTTTAAGAGTTCAATAAACTCTTCGGTATTGCGGTTGATTTCTTCGTGAAGTTTAACTGAAGTTTCGTGCGAACCTTCACAGAGAACAACCTGTTCCCATTTAAAAAATTCGTGGACTCGAATGAGCCCTCTCGTATCCTTGCCATGAGCACCTGCTTCACGTCTGAAACAGGGCGAGAAGGCGAGAAATTTTATTGGGCCTTTGGAGAGGTCTATAATTTCGTCCATATAATATCCCATAGTTGCCACCTCGCCTGTTCCGGCAAGAAAGTCGCCGTCCTGAGTTTTATACAAATCATCTTCACCCTGTGGTAAATATCCAGTTCCTAAAAATGTTTCTCGGCGCACAAGTGATGGAACGAGCATTGGTGTGAATGACTTGTCATTCCAATGCTTCAATGCAAGTTGCCAAACGGCGTTTGCGAGCATAACACCGTCACCTTTGAGAAAATATCCGCGGAAACCTGCTACTTTAGTTCCTCTCTCGAAATCGACCATATTGTGCTTTTCCATTAACTCGATGTGGCTCTTTGCTTCAAAGGAGAATTTGGTTGGCTCTCCCCAGCGCTTCATCTCTTGGTTATCTTCGTCTCCCGCGCCCTCTGGCACGGTGATATCTGGGACGTTGGGCACAAGCAACATCAGCTCCCTCCACTCTTCCATAATTGTTTTCAGTTCCGTGTCCTTCATCGCGAGTTTATCTTTGAGTACCTTCATTTCGTCTATCATGTCCTGCCGCTCTTTTTGCTCTGTCGTACTAGCAATTTTGTCAGTAAAACTATTCTGCTCTGCGCGCATACTTTCTACTTCTACAAGTAACCTTGAGCGCTTTTCTTCTATCATGAGCAGATTGTCCACGTCAAAATCGATGGACTTCTTTTTTGCGGCCATTTTTATAAGATCAGGGTTTTCGCGAATGAATTTGATATCGAGCATATCCCAGCATCATAACAAAAAGCTTGTTTTATCCAAAATTCATACTTGGATTTTCAATATATTCGTACAACGTTGTTCACATACTGTAAAGTTCCCTGACCTGCCCTCAATAGGTAGTCTCACACTATATATATGGAGATACATAAACTGACAAAAAACGAGTTTCCGTTACAGTTGAGTGAGATACCTGAACCACCCACAGATCTTTGGTACGCAGGAAAACTACCAGATTTCGACTCTACCCTTCTCACAATCGTTGGTGCGCGAAAACATTCGGCATATGGGAAGGAGGCTTGTGAGACGCTTATCGCAGGTCTTGTTGGTTATGATATTACGGTTGTTTCAGGGCTTGCGATTGGAATCGATACCATTGTTCATCGCACTGCAATGAAAACAGGATTGAAAACAGTGGCCGTTCCCGGTTCTGGCCTAGACTCTACGGTTATCTATCCACGCTCAAATCTACAGCTCGCAGCAGAGATAGTGGCAAATGGAGGAGCACTACTGTCAGAGTTTGCGCCTCACACGAAGGCAGCCCCGTGGACTTTCCCTCGCCGAAATCGCATTATGGCAGGTCTTTCGAAGGCGACGCTGGTTATTGAGGCTGAAAAGCGATCAGGTACACTTATTACCTCAAGACTTGCGACAGACTACAATCGTGATGTATTTGCAGTACCAGGTGAAATATTCTCTCTTCTCTCTGCTGGACCTAATATGCTTATTGCACTTGGCGCAACGCCGATTCACGAGAGTACGGACATTATCCGCGCGCTAGGATTCTCGCTTGATGAGAACTCTTCTTCCGAACGTGACTACTCTCTACTATCCCCGGATGAACTTGCGGTCATTGAAGCACTGTCATCGATGAAATACAGAGAACAACTAATTGAAGAACTTGACCTTTCCCCAAGTGAGGGAAACATCCTTCTTATGAAGATGGAGATAGCAGGACTCATTTGTGAAACTGCGCACGGATTGCGTCGGATATAGGATGAGTGGACTAGATTATTTTTCGCTTCTTGCAGACTCACGCACCTCTGTGATTTGCAAAATAAATTTGCGCGTGATACTCATATACAAACCATGAGTACTGCAATGTCGAAACGAACACTGGTTATCGTTGAGTCGCCATCAAAAGCGAAAACAATAGAGAAGTATCTCGGAAATGAATATATTGTTCGCGCTTCAGTGGGGCATATTCGCGATCTTCCTAAGTCTAACAAAAAAGCCATCGATATCGAGGGCAATTTTGAGCCGCACTATGAGATTTCCCCAGGAAAAGACAAGATTGTTACAGAGCTACGTGATATTGCTAAAGTAACTAAAGAAGTACTCCTTGCAACTGACCCTGACCGAGAAGGTGAGGCTATTGCATGGCACATTGCTGACGCGCTCGGTCTTAAGAAAGCAAAACGTATTGTCTTTCATGAAATTACTGAGAATGCGATCAAGGAAGCTGTATCACATCCGCGCCAAATTGATGACAACCTCAAAAGTGCTCAGGAGGCAAGGCGAGTGCTTGATCGACTTGTTGGCTACGATCTTTCTGGGCTCATTTGGAAAAAAGTCCGCTACGGACTCTCGGCGGGTCGAGTACAGTCCCCTGCACTACGCATCATCATGGAGCGGGAACGGGAGATTCGTGCCTTTATCCCTGAGACGTTTTGGAGACTTCGCGCGCAGGTCACTACTCCACTTCAAGTAGAGTTTGAACTTCTCTGCGCTGAAGAACCTCGGGATAAATCCCTTGTTGATAAAATATTAAAAGAGGGCAACAAAAAGCCATGGAAGGTACTTGAAGTAAAAGAGACTGAGGCGAGCCGTGCACCACGAGCTCCGTTCACCACATCAACACTGCAACAGACCGCAAGTACTCGTCTTGGTTACTCGCCGTCAAATACCATGCGTATCGCGCAAAAACTTTATGAAGGAGGTTTCATCAGCTATATGCGTACCGATAGCACCAACCTCGGTAAACAGGCACAAGATGATATTGTTGCATTCATTTCCAAAGAATATGGAGCGGGTCTTGCAGCTCCGCAAATGTACAAAACAAAGTCTAAGAATGCCCAAGAGGCACATGAGGCGATAAGACCAACGAATGTGTCGAAGAAGGGTGCGGGTCGTACTGACGACGAGCAGAAGCTCTATAAGTTAATTTGGGCGCGAGCAGTGGCATCGCAAATGAAAGATGCGGCCATGCTACGAACAAAAGTTGTTGCAAATTATGAAGGAGCTACGAAAGAGTCTCCCGACTTTCAGGCTAATGGCTCACTCCTCCTTTCTCCAGGCTGGCTTTTGGCCGACCCCCTAGCACAAGGAGAAGAAGTAATGCTACCCAAGGTTACTGTGGGTGACATACTCAAACTGCGCGACCTTTCTGCAGAAGAGAAGCAGACCGAACCGCCTTCTCGCTACACCGAAGCAGGGCTTGTAAAAGAGCTGGAGAAACGTGACATCGGCCGTCCTTCGACCTATGCATCAATCATTAAAACTATTATTGATCGTGGCTATGTACTCAAGGAAGGTAAGACACTCAAGCCTACTGACACTGGCGATGTGGTGAGTTCATTTCTTGAAAAATATTTTACTTCATATATTAGTGACACGTTCACTGCAGAGATGGAACAAAAACTCGACAATATCGCTGAAGGAAAAGCAAAGTACGCAAAGGTACTCAAGGACTTCTATGGACCGTTCCTTAAAGAAGTGAAGCTGAAGGATAAGGAGGTGGATAAAATTACCAACCTCGGTGCAGGTGACGTTGCGTTCCCTTGCCCGAAATGCGGTAGCACGATGATTATCAAGCTTGGCAAGAACGGCCGCTTTCTTTCTTGCAGTACCTTCCCTCTCTGTGATGGATTACGCGGTATCGACGGTAATGAAATCGAAGGTCCGAAGCCTACGGGAGAAAAATGTCCGAAGTGTGAAAAAGGAGACTTGATAGAACGCGAAGGAAGATTCGGTCGCTTTATAGCCTGCGCAAACTATCCGAAGTGTAAATATATCAAGAAAGACGCGAACCTCAATCCTGTTGTCTCGAGCGGAGTGAAGTGTAACGTCTGCAAGAAAGATGCTGATATGATTGAACGGCGTGGACGATTCGGCATTTTTTGGAGCTGTGCAAACTACCCTGAGTGTAAGCACGCAATCAAAGCAAAACCCACCGGCAACCTCTGCCACCTGTGCCAATCCCTCATGATGGATGGCACAAAAACGATACCAGAACGGTGCTCGAGCAAAGTGTGCCCAAATCACAATCCGCATAAACTAGAGAAGTAGGAGAAAAAATAAAACCAAGGAGTCTGCACTCCTTGGTTCGTTTTTGTGAGGCGGAATGTGTTTTGCTTAGCAAAGCAAAACCATGAGCCGGGGTCGCGAGCGAATTTGCTCGACGGAGCAAATTCGACTTGTGACCGAAGACTATACCTGAGCGATGTAGTTCAATGGTTTGCCCAATGCACAACCCCCACAAGTTGGAAAAAAAGAAATAAATGTGTCTTCGTGAGACGGAGCGGATGCCGAGTCTAGAGACGAGGCCGCGAGTCGGGGTCGCGACCGAATCCGAGCGACGGCGAGGATGAGAGTTGTGACAGAAGACTATACCCTTGTGGCGACGAGTAAAATATCTGTGACTGAAAACCGTCCTTAAAATTTCCAAAAAAGAAGCCCACCTTTGTCGGCGGGTCTAGTTTTGATGCTTGTGTAAATGCTGCACGAGCATAATTGCGGCAACAGAGCGCGGTCCATCAAAAAGATACGTCACACGCTCCCCTAGTGATAGGGTTCGGAGCATGTTCATTTCAGTAGCAAGCTCATCACGCAGTTCTGTTTCAAATCGCGCGATTACCATTCGCTCGATTTTGTACGTTATCGCAATCTCTTCCCTCCGCATTTTGATTGCCTTCTTCTTATTAGGTAGAGCGAGTAATTCGAGTCTCAGCCAATACAGTTCGTCCAGAAACTCAATGACGGTTTCAATTTTCACTGTTTCCTCTCTTTCTTGATAACTATTATCTAATTTCTAAACTACTCACAATACTCCTATTGTCAAACGAAATTTATTGTGTTTTTATCAAGTTATGGAAAAAGTCACACCTCTTCAAGAATTACTGAGTGTGATGCACTCAAAACGTCCTGAAGACGTTGCACTTGTCACGCACGCTTATCAATATTCTGAAACTGCTCATAAGGCTCAGAAACGCTATTCGGGAGCACCGTACTTTGTCCACGTCTCAGCGGTTGGTTTTACACTTGCAGAAATGGGGCTGGATCCAAAAACTATTGCAGCAGGACTCCTGCATGACGTCGTCGAAGATGCACAAGTATCTGAAGATGATATTCAGCGTGAATTCGACAAAGAAATTCGTTTTCTTGTTGATGGTGTCACGAAGCTCGGCAAGCTCAAGTATCGCGGGGCCGAAAGGCACGTCGAAAGTTTGCGTAAACTTTTTGTTTCAACGGCAAAAGATTTGCGTGTCATTATCATTAAACTCGCGGACCGATTACATAATGTCTCGACGCTAAAGTATGTGCCCAAAGAAAAACAGCACCGAATTGCCCTCGAAACACTAGAAATCTATGCCCCAATTGCAAACCGACTTTCCATAGGAAAACTCAAGGGAGAGCTTGAGGATTACTCATTTCCCTACGCATACCCCGAAGAATACAAGAAAGTAAACGATATGCTCAAAGACCGTAATGACGATAACGAGAAAAAGCTTGAGAAAGTCTATCGCTCGATTCACATTGCGCTTGCAAAGGATGGGATTGAGAGCGTTCGAAGTGAATTTCGTGTAAAGCGGATTTACAGCCTGTACAAAAAACTCCTGCGTCATGAGATGGACATGGATAATATTTATGACCTTTCGGCAATTCGAGTCATTGTACCTACTGTTGCTGATTGCTACCGCGCACTTGGGGTTATTCACAGCGAGTGGAGGCCACTTCCAGGTCGAATTAAGGACTACATCGCATTCCCTAAACCCAATGGCTATCAGTCACTTCACACCACTGTATTTACTGGTGATGGCTCTTTTATTGAAATCCAACTCCGTACCGAGGAGATGAACCGTGATGCAGCCTACGGTGTTGCAGCGCACTTCGCCTATAAGGAAAATACTGATACGGATACGCCTGGGGCCACGCGTAACCTCGAATGGCTAAAGCAAATGTCGAATTTACAACACAGTGACCCGCACAGTGATTACCTTGAAACACTGAAGACTGATTTCTTTGAAGATCGCGTATTTGTGTTTACTCCTGTTGGTGATGTCATTGACCTTCCACGTGGTGCAACTCCAATAGACTTTGCTTACGCAATCCACTCAGACATCGGTGACCATACCTCTGGTGCAATGGTAAATCGGAAAATGGTTTCCCTTGATACACCACTTGAAAATGGAGATATCGCAGAAATCATTACAAAGAAGAACGCCAAGCCATCGAAGAAGTGGCTTGAGTACGCAAAGACTACCATTGCAACTCGACACATTCGTTCTGTGCTGCTTAAGGAAGCTGAGAGTGCCAAAGAGCGAGACCGCTAGAGTTTACTCAATTTTTTATCCGAGCTTTTTTAAATAAGAAAAACGCTAAATCGAGAATGATTTCACAGAGTAGAGTTCTCCGTCCTCAGTGTCACTGTGTTGCTCTTCTTTCGGCCGGTCGTCATAAGGTGCACTGAGCGCTCCGTCATCTTGAAAAGACTGCATGAACTCATCTGCGGTCATTTCAACGGTGAGTGGGTCAGCGTGACTATACACGGACTGGCTGAGTATTTCCTTGGGAGCATCGTGGGTTGCGGACAATGCGATTGGTGTTGAATCTTCGATAGCAACAACCTGCGATGCGGTCATCGCCTCTTCACTACGCATGCTCCGCATAGTTTTTAACTGCTCAGCAAAATGCACCTTGTCGAGAATAGCACGCAGGTCATCGCTTGAGAAAAAATCTATCACCAATTTTCCACCAACAGTTTTACGCTCTATTGAGACACGAGTGCCAAGTGACTCGGCAAACTCTTTTTCAATGCGGTCCATTTCCGGGTCCGGCGTAGTCTTTTTTCGAATTTTATCATGGGCAATATGTCGTGCAATTTGCTCTGCCTCACGCACCGTAAGCTTCTTCATCAGTATCTCTTTGTATAGTGTTCCCTGCTCCTCCTTGCGGTCACCAAGCATCATGAGTGGACGCGCATGTCCCTCAGTGATTTTTCCAGCGGAAAGTGCTGCGAGTATATCTTCTGGTAAAAGGAGAAGCCGTAAGCTATTTGAGACATATTCTCGACTCTTGCCAACTTTCTTTGCAATTTCGACATGCTTGAGTCCGAACTCATTTGTGAGTCGTGAGAACGAGATCGCTCTATCCACAGGATTAAGGTCTTCGCGTTGGAGGTTTTCAATAATTGCAACTTCAAGCTTCTCTCGCGAGCTCATAGTATTGGCTTGGATTGTCGCAGGAATTCGTGCTACCCCAGCGAGTTTCGATGCGCGGAGGCGCCTCTCTCCAGCAACAAGCTCATACTCCACTTCTAAGCCTCCGTCTTCGCGAGCAATTTCATTTCGAGTAATAACAATTGGCTGAAGTACTCCGTACTGACGAATAGAGTCAGCAAGATCGTTGAGGTGCTTTTCATCGAACTCCTTGCGGGGTTGGTAGGGGTTTGGTTTGATTTTTTCAACTTCAATCCAAAATATTGCATTGTTTAAAAATTCAGACATGCGCACATTCTAGCACATAGTTTGCAAAGCAAAATCTAAAAAAAGTGAATAACCACTGCGTGTAACTGAGAAACAGTTGCCAGTTGATTTGTAAATGTATTTTTTGATTTTTCATGGCGAATAAAGTAGACTCTCTTCATGCCGGAGTGGCGTAATGGTAGCCGCGTGAGGTGCTGGATTAGTGAAGTGAAACTTCACAAGCGCCGCAAGGTCGAAAGCCATGTCGAAGCTTTGTGAGACGGCGAGACGGGGTCGCAAGCACTTATGAGCGGAGCGAATTAGTGACTTGGACCGACGTAGTCGTGCGCTTCTTAAAAAGTGTGAGAAAATGTGTGAGTTAATCGATGAAGTTTGTTTGCCGGAGTGGCGTAATGGTAGCCGCGCACGACTCAAAATCGTGTACCGAAAGGTGTGAGGGTTCAAGTCCCTCCTCCGGCACAACGTGACGGAAGTGAGCGAAGCTCGCGCGGAGGGACTTGAAAACCCCGCCGATGTTTCGGCTCTGCGAAACCGCCGGGGTGTACCGAATCTGTAAGATTCAAGTCCCGCCTCCGGCACAAGTGAAGCGCAGTGACGGAGAGAAAGTGCCCTACGGCACTTTCGTGAGGGACTTGAAGAGGTTCCCGTTATTTTTAAGAAATTCCTATTTCTTAAAAAATCGGAAACCTGCACTGAACATGTAATGTTCAAGTCCCGCCTCCGGCACAAAAACGCTACGCTTATTTGTGCCGGAGAGAAAACCGACTGCTCGGTTTTTGTGCGGGACTTGAAAGACCCTGAGTATGTTTCGACTTCGAAATACGAAGGGAGTACAGACCCTGTAAAGGTCAAGTCATATTGTGCTTCCGTGAGGGACCTGAAGGACTTTTCGATGACGAGTCAACGAATCCGAGAAGTACCTGCCGAAGTAATCGGCAAGTCCCCCCTCTCTCGCAATAAAAAGAACACCACGTGGTGTTCTTTTTAACTAACTTAAATTTTTATATCTTTCCAACTAAGTTCAGTCCCGGCTTGAGTGTGTCATCTCCTGGTTCCCATGATGCGGGGCAGACCTGAATACCTCCGTTGTCACTGACAAATTTTGCTGCCTTGAGTTTGCGGAGTGTTTCCTTTGCGCTACGTCCAACTGAATTGTCGTGTATTTCCATAGTGATGAGTTTGCCCTCTGGGTCAACAATGAAGGTGCCGCGTTGGGCAAGTCCGGCATCTTCTCCTTCGTGAATATATACACCAAAAAGCTTCGCAAGGATTCCTGTTGGGTCTGCGACCATTGGATACTTTACCTTTTTAATCGCAGGTGAGTTGTCGTGCCAAGCTTTATGAACAAACGCAGTATCGCAGGAAACTGAAAGAACTTCTGCATCTAACTTCTGAAATTCAGGATAGAGTCCCGCCATCTCTTCAAGCTCAGTGGGGCAAATAAAAGTAAAATCAGCAGGGTAGAACATCAACACCACCCACTTCCCTTTCTTCTTTCCTTTCTCGTGGTAGTCACTCGTTTTAATGTCTATTGTTTTATCCTTGATTGGGTCGTACGCTGTAAGCGTCATTTCTGGCAGTTTGTCGCCGATACGCATTGTGTCGCACTCGTCATGCATGTATTCCATATATTTCTGGGTTGATTTGTAATAATGAGATTCCTATCATAGCATATGATTATGAAGGATGAAAAACGCGCATTTCGGCCGAAAGTTATAGCCATTGTGGGCCCTACCGCCACTGGAAAAAGTGATCTTGCGGTGAGCCTTGCGAAGAAGCTCGGTGGTGAAGTGATATCCGCTGATTCGCGCCAAGTATACCGAGGACTCAACCTAGGGACAGGAAAGATAACTCAGCGTGAAATGCGGGGTGTGCCTCATCACCTCCTCGATGTCGCAGACCCTAAGCGAGTCTATTCGGTCACACGTTTTATTCGTGACGGAGGGCGAGCAGTCTCACAAATTATTAAAAGAGGAAAAATCCCGATTGTCGTCGGAGGAACAGGTTTTTATCTCGACGCACTCCTTTTGGGAACGAAATTCCCTGAAGTAAAACCCAACACGAAACTCCGAAAGAAGTTTGTCCTGCTCTCAACTGAAGAATTATACAAGGAGCTTGAAGAAAAGGATCCAAGACGAGCAGAAGAAATAGACCAGCAAAACCGCGTACGTCTGATTCGTGCACTTGAAATCGCTACGCTCTCGGGGCCAGTTCTCCCACTCACCACATCTTCTCCTTACGATATCTACTGGATGGGAATACGTGCCGAAACTGACATCCTGAAAGAACGCATTTCAGTTCGTCTTAAGAAACGCATGCGGCTTGGTATGATAGCAGAGTTTAAACGCCTGCACAGAGAGGGACTTTCCTATCGACGCATGGAGGCGCTTGGACTTGAATATCGCTATGGCGCGCGGTTACTCCAGGGCCTCATCACTCGTAAAGAGTTTGAAGAACAGCTCATAAATGAAATTGTGAAATACGCAAAGCGTCAGATGACTTGGTTTAAGCGCAATAAGGAAATTCGTTGGGTCTCGCTCGAACAGATTGCCAAAAAAAATATTCTATAGAAACAAAAGAGGCCTCAACAGGGCCTCTCATTCCTTTTTGAAGGGAACAAACTGTGGCGGAACAACAAGCAAATGGAAGTGTGGTGGAGATTTTTCTTCTATCACCACAATTTTACCAAGTTTTCTATCTTCGAGCAGTTGGGCTCTGAGCCACGCACGCTCTGCGTCGCCTGACCACTTGGGGACATTAGAAACATCCACTGCACTACCAGTCGTATGCAGTGAGCAGATTTCGGTTATGCACGAAGCAGGTGAATTCTGCTGTCTCTGCTGGTCCTTATACGAGCGGACAAGGGAGCCGACGCGTAGAGGGGTGTATGCACCGTTAAAGCGCTGTTTCATCTTAGTCGCCAGTGCTTCGATGTAGTCCTTAACCCAAGGTCGTGCGTAGCGCTTCTCTGTTGCAAGCTTTTCAGGGAACACGAGACCGTCGATCTTTAACTCAACAAGTTCGCCGGTCTGTTTTCCCAATTCAATACTTGCATCATTTTCAAAGCGAGAAAGCCCCATTGCATCGCCAAGGCATACTTCGTATGCAAGCTGGCGCGGATCACTGAAAAGCTCTACCGAATCCTTTGCTGCCATATTAAGGACCAGTGCCCGCTCGAGCCGTCCCTCTTCAGGAAACATGCATTGCTTGTACGCAGCAACGCGTTCTTCGGTGCTCCTCAACGAAAATATTCCTGTCTTATAGTTTGGTGGTATACGCGGATGCACCTCTCCGAGGGGAACTGGGTTTGATTTCTTTGCCCCGTTCCTCATTCCTGCATACGCAGGCATCGAAAATGTCAGTCCGATTGTAAGAAATGTCGCGACCAGCACGACAAAATACTTGTTCATGCTTGTCTCCAAGGTTGTGAAAGTTCTTTTCAAACACTAGCACAATGCTGATTATTTTCAAGCGCGTCAAGGGTGTGGCTATTTACTCATTTATTTATTACACGAACCATGCTATATTTTCTCGCACTGGGCCTATAGTTTAGTGGCAGAATTTCTCTCTCCAAAAGAGAAGGTCGAGGTTCGATTCCTCGTGGGCCCGCCAACAAAGAATGCGAAGCGTTTTTTGTTCGGGCCCAAGAAAGTGCCAGTGCACTTTCGTCGAGGAATCGAAGCCGTTCTCCCTTATTTTTTGAAAATCTGATTTTCAAAAAATGGGAAACGGATACTGACCCTGTAGGGGTCGATACTCATCGAATTATTTTTATGCTAAAAATCGCAACCTACAATCTCCGCAATTTATTTGATGAAGGAGTCCGCATGGGCTATGGCAGTGACATTATGGTACCCAAGGTGTTTGTTGATGGCGTAGTCGATGAACTAGTGAAAGTTATTTCCTCTATCGACCCCGACATACTCCTTGCACAAGAAGTAGCATCAGAAGCTGTCTTTAATCGTATCGCTAAAAGACTTCCTGAACTTTATACGACATACCTTTCAGCGCCCGACCAGCGCGGAATAGGCAATGCGGCAATTGCAAAGATCGCAGTAATAATGGCTTCAACAAAAGATGTTAATGGCTTTCCTGTCACAGTGCTTGGAGACCTCGATACGATTGGAAACAGTCTCGTACCCTCTCGTGAGTTTGTTCACGTCAGCACAACCTATAACAACCGACCCCTTCATATCTATGGTGTTCACCTCAAAGCATCTAGTGGATACCCACTCAGAAAAACTAAGGGAGGCGAACGTATTCCAGCAAAAAATCAGCAAGAAGAGAGTGATGCGATAATTCGCGCTTCAGTGTTTCGCCTCGCACAAGCAAAACGCCTACGTGAGCTTGCTGATATGCATTTCAAAGAAGACCAAAATGCACAGATAATCATTTTGGGTGACTATAATGCTCTTGAACGTTCTGATATCACGCGGGTGATTTGTGGCTCAGCAAATTACCCAGAAACCCAATTAATAGACCTGTGTGAAAAAGTGGACAAAGAGCAGCGCTTCACTTTTATCGGCTACGGCGGGAAAATTCTTCTCGACCACATCGTTATTTCAAAAAGTCTCGAGAGCAATGTTCAATCGCTCAAGATATTGAATGAAACAATCACTGACCAGACATTACTCCCTGAAATGGATTTTTATACCAGCGACCATGCGCCGGTAGTGCTGACACTTAAATAAAAATAACCAAATTAAAAACCACCCTTCGGTGGCTTTTAATTTGGTTATTTTTTCGCCTCTTTGAAGACGACATGCTTTCTTGTCTTCGGGTCGTACTTCTTGAGTTCGATTTTACGGGTCACAAGCTTCTTGTTCTTGCGAGTCCAATACACCTGTCCGGTACCCTTGTGTTTGAGTTGTATGAGAAAATCTTGTGACATATCTACGTTTGTTAGTAGTAGAAGACTAACAGATAAGCCATATTTTAGCAAGTATTTCTCTAAAAGTACTGTGAAAATCGCGACCTGCCACGTTAAAGCTGCGGTGCTCCCTCATAATATTCCGAATATTACTCAGTTTACTCCTCGCTTTTGCCTTGCATTTCATCGATTTTCACAGTACTTAGCAAGCAAGTGAGCTATTTATACACCTTTCGTATCAGGGGGTTCAGTCGAGTCACAATTTCGTATTGAGTGGTGGCTGCAAATTCAGCGAGTTCGCGAGCTTTTATCTCTCCTTTTTTGTCTTTTCCAATCAGTGTGACTACGGAGCCTACTTTTGCCTCGGGGATATCTGTCACATCTACCACTATCATGTCCATTGAAACCCGCCCGACTACCCGAGCAGTCTTCCCTGAAATAAGCACTCTTCCACGTGAAGATAACAATCTTGGAAAACCATGCCAGTATCCAACGGGAATTACCGCAAGACGTGAAGTTCGGGTAAGTAGCTCTGTAAAATCGTATCCCACCCTCTCCCCTTGTGCGACTACCTTTACTTCACTTACAACAGCTCTCCACGTGAGTACTGGTTTAAGAGTTATTTTCTTTGCAAGAAATAGCTCAGACTCTTTCGACGGCCAAAGACCGTACAACCCTATTCCAACGCGTACCATATCGTAATGTGCTTTTGAAAATAGTAAGGTGCCACCAGTCGCAGCCGCGTGCGCCACCACGATATGCCCGTCTTCGCGTAACTGTTTGAGTGCCTTTTCAAACCGTAATATTTGCTCACGAGTTTGAGCTCCGGAGCGAGGGTCTTTTGCCTCTGCAAAGTGGGTGTATACACCTTCAATCGCAATGTGCGCTCCACTTCCACTGAGTGCAACAAGAAGTTTTTCTAACTCGTGAGGCTGAAATCCCTGACGATGCATGCCGGTGTCAATTTTTAGGTGGACAGCAAGCGGCTTCTTTATTTTTCCGCCACTCATCGCTATGGTGAGTGACTCAAAAGTAGAAATTGTGACGGCAATATTATGCGCTCGCGCCTCGTCATATAATTCGGGAAGTGTATAGCCAAGCACGAGTATTGGGATTTTCACATTGCGCTTTCGAATTGCTAACCCTTCAACCAGTGAATCAACGCCAAGTGCATCTATGCCAAGCCTCTCAAGTTCTGCGGCATATTCCATCAAATTATGTCCGTATGCGTTAGATTTCACCACACCCATAAGTCGGGTCCTTTTTGCAATAAGTTTTCTAAACACGCGATAATTGTGCGCAATCGCTCTTCTATCTATTTCAATCCATGTGCGAACGGGAAATTCCCCTTTCTTTTTCATTTCTTCATCATAACATGAAGATAATGCCTGCCTTTGCAATACCGTAAATTTTGTTATACTATCCAACTACGATTCACGGGTTGTGAATCTTTCATTTTGCGTAGGTGGTAGAGCGGTCAAATACAAGAGACTGTAAATCTCTCGCCTTCGGGCTACGCAGGTTCGAATCCTGCCCTACGCACAAAGTAGGACAAACCGAGTCAAAAAGCTCGGTTTTGTCTTTATCCACCTCATAATATCTAGGTTCGAACTCTGGATTCATTGCCTTAGCTTCAGCAAGGGCATCAATGAGCTTCTGAAAGGGTTCGGCGTTGATAACGTTGAGTTTTTCTTCGTCCCAGATTAGGTTCGATTGCAAGCGAGATAATACTGCTCTTTTTGCCCTTGTCTCACTTTTTCTGATTATTTCAGCAGCTGCAAGTGTAAGGTCGGCCATGTCATTTGCCTGTGCCAACCAATCCACCGCAACGGGGGCTTGCGAGATGCTCTTTAGTTCTTGCTCTATTTCTTGAATATCTTTTTGATACTCTTCGGGAGTGACAAGATTTTCAGCTAACATTTCACGATAACGCTTCTTCTTGCTTTCAAGATTTACTTTTCGCACATTTTGAGAGCGCACGGCTTCAAGGTTTTGCTGTAGTTCCTTGTCGCTCAGCTCGTGTAAGTACTTCTTACTCCACGCAACCAGTGAGGGAGAAAGTTGCAGGTTCCTTTCAATATAAGTTGCCAGAAATTCATCAACCCTCTTTTCTTCAATATGCTTAGCTCCTTGTTTGGCCTTATGGCGCGGTATATTGTAGTAATATGTGTAATTTAGATATTTGGGATTTATGATTTTTCCTAATGACTTCCCACACTTAGGGCAAGCGTCTTTGTTTAGATATGCGAATTTATGCTTGCACTCACAGATAAGTTGAAAATGTAAACTTTGGCCAATGAACTCTTTATGCGGTGAAACAATGTAGCCAGAATATGCAGCAACAAAGTGTTCAGAGCGAGGTACATTTTTCCCAGACATCATTCTTAAAATCTTTAAATGCTCCTCCTCAGTAATGATACGCGGCATCGAAGGGTGAAGTTCGTAGCGTTTACCACCCAAAAAGAAGAAGCCAGAATAGATGGGATTTGCCAAAAGATTATAAACAGCAGAACGAGCAATGAGTTTTCCGCCTTGGCGTCTCCGTATCGGGGTGGTGAGCTTTAGTTCTTCACGAGCAAAATTTGCAATTTGAGAGGCGGATATATTTCCACTCAGATAACGATAGAAGAGTTGCTGAACAAGTGTCCATCGTTCCACATCTACTTTCCATTTTTTTGTGCCTCTGTCTCCATCTTTCTCATTAAGAAAACCTGTGTATGCAACTCCGTGTGGCCACCCCATCTGTGCCTTTGCTTCATGCCCGCGCCTTACACCTCTTTTTAAGTCCACAACAAATTGACTTGGTGCTCCAAACAGTACTCCTAAAACAATCGCATTGTCACCGCTGTGGTGTTCTCCTGTTGAAGTGACAATGTGGTTTAGTTTCTCCTGCTGCAAATACCATTGCAGCAATCCTCCGTCCATTGGATTACGCGAAAGACGGTCAAGTGCCCAGCAAATTATGCCCTGTACCTCTCCAGTAGCGATGCGTCCCATCATCTCATTAAATTTTTCTCGTCCAGGCACACTAGCGCTTTTGGACTCAATCAAGACATCTACGACATTTAGTTCAAGCTTCGCTGCTCGCTCTAGGTTTTCCTTTCGTTGTGATTCAAGTGAAAGAATTTGTCGGTTGTCTTCTTCGGTAGATTTACGGCAATAAATAACGTACTTTATTTTTTGCGCGACATCTTTTGTTTTCATAAAATTTATAAGCAAGAATGGGGCAACAACGTTTACTTAATCGCCAGACCAAGTAGTTGCTACCCCATTGTTACTTATAAGTGAATTCACTTCTATCACTTGGTCTGGCATTTTTTATCCTACTCTCTTTAGGGATACATTAAAAGTGTTTTCACTTTTTTGATAGGAATATCCCCCAAGCCTCTTTCAAAGAGTCTTTTGTGCAGATGATGTTTTGCCCGTTTTTTCTCGGCACCGTCTAAACTTTTCGCGGAGGCTTCCATGGCTATGAACATTGCTCTTGCGGAGTTGTTCAATCTGCGCCACCCCAGCCAACCGTAATCACTGCATCCCAAAAGTTATTTCGCACAAAACTAATGCAGTAGACGGGATACTTCTCCGATGAGGTTTCTCCCCCAGCACACATTTAAATTTGGCATCCAAGAGGTGGCTGTGTGCTTCGCCTACCGTCCTCTCAGTATGGAGTTATTCCTAACCCTCATTTGCTTATGAAAATTCACAAGCAAATTAAAGCTAACAATGTGTCTGCATCTTTATTTTTTGAGCCACTATTTCTAGTAAAAATAATCCGATTTTTTCCAGTTCTTCGTCCGAAAAGCGAGATGTGCGACTCACACCAATTTCCTCCACTAGGGTGTCACGGAGTTCGCAAATTGATGCTGTGCTCAAATTTTTCATACAGAACGCTCCTGAGTTAATTTCAGGTTCTTTTTAACCTCTCCTTGCCTCTTTCCAGCAGCCCTCAGGTCTTTCAAAAGCTCGTGTTTTTCACTGAGCAAGTAATCCTCTTTGGAGATGTTGCTGAAGTGCAGAGTAATGCTTCGGTCTGTCACGTCCTGCCCAGCACCACGAAGACAGAGAATGATGCGCTTGTAGATAACAAAATCACCCAAAGCGTCTAAATCTTTTCGTTTTCGGAGTTCACGGAAAATTCTTCCCAAGCCTGCATTTTCTTTCTCTTTCAAGGCAAGAATAAGAGAGTCACTTTCTCGAACGGGTGCTGCAAAAAAATCATGACTTACTTTTGTCATGACCTAATTTTATCCTGAGGGTGCTATGCTTCCGTTACGATATTTCTCCTTTTTTCTGTCACAACTTTTATGAATTAGGGAAACGACTTTTTTGTTCTTTTTTCAGACGAATGAGTGCCTGACGTACGGTATTAGAAGATTTATTATATCCTGCTTCGTATAGTTTTTCGGATATATCTTTTGAGGTATAGGCATCAGAAATAAAAGTCGCGTCTTGGTGCCCCTTGAGGTATTTCTTTTTTATGCTGAGGTATTTTGTTTCTGTGAGTTTGCCCGCTTCAACTTCTTTTGAGAGAACATCGAGATATAAACTATCATAAGTATATTTAGCTCTCTCACGAATTTTTGCTAGTTCTTCTATGCGCAAGAGTTCATTAATTGAGCTGGGTGTTATTTTTGAGATACTAAAATTTTTAGATTCAGGGAAAGCTTTCTTTTGGTATCGTAATAATTCTCTAAATGCAAGCTCCAACTCCTCTTTGTCAAGTTGAGTATATGTCACAAGGTGAACTTCCCAAGTTCGAACTTTAGCACTTACTTTGAGCGGATGGGGTTTGAATGCAAAGCCATAATTACAATCAGGAATTTCACTTTCTAGTATTTCTCCATACGCAAAATATGAATATAAAACCCTATTAAAGTTTTTTGGCAAACTATACTTTTCAAGAAGAATTTTGTTTTTTTCAGAAACGAGGTCACTTTTCATGAAGGACTCTTCAGTTGCAGGGAAGGATGTAATTGGAAATACCCTGTCCCAACCCTTGCCTGCTTCTAGGCGCAGTGTGGCGAGGTCTTTTTGGAAAGACTTGTTTGCACACAGTAACTTAAAAGTCGTAGTATTTCGTTGACGTACCTTATTCCTGACTTCTCTTGCATCAATCTTTTTCATCTCACTACTGTAATACAAAACTTTTCTTTGTCACATAAAAAATTTTTGCCCTATAGTTAATTACATACCAACTTTGCTTTGGGGTTGCCGTACCCCCCTAAAATGCCCCAGGCGTGTTTCGGGGCGTGGTTATGTACTTATTATTAATCTTTTTGTGCCACTGAGGCTCTGAACCCCTTAGTTGAGGCATATTTACTTACTTGATGTCCTCCTATAGACTGCTAATACAACTGAATAAAGACCTAAACTCCTCGTAGTATCCGTAAAAAGTTATACGCGCAGCATGGTCGCAAACCGTAGGACATATTAACCCCATCATTCAGGGCGTGTCCTACGTTGCACAGGGAAACTTGTGTAGGGTCGCAAGACCTCCTGGTGGTGGGTTTTATGTATCTCCACTAGGGCTTATCAGCTCAATATATTTATGGAGAAAGGAAAATATAGATTTGGACTTTTTTTGAAAAATAATTGGTGGTTCTTTTTGATTGCTTTCGGTCACGCTTTTAGAAATGCTGATGATTCTGGTCTTGGAAATGGCTCATTTATTTCTAATTTACTTATTGCGGGAGGACTAATCTGGTTTGTTATGCTCACTTACTGGTTTATTAAATACGGGAGATATGCAAACTAAAACATCTCTAATCGGGTGCTTTCTCGTACTATTCATTGTTCCGCAGATTGCCCTCGCTTCTTGGTGGAATCCTACAACTTGGTTTAACAACTGGAGTTTTTCACACAAAGATACAATAAAAACTCAAATGCTTGAAACTCGCATAAAGGAGCTGGAAGGCAAATTAGTGAACACAGCAACAAGTTCGACATCTACCCCAAGTACCGCTAACATGTCCGCAACAAATATTCCATCAATTACTGGTGGAAATACTGAACCAAAAAAAATTACGCCCACACCTGATGATGCTTCTGCAATTAAAGAGCAAGTCCGCTTACAAGTTGAGGCTTCTTTAAAAGCAAAAGCTGAGCAAGAAGAAGTGGTAGCAAGAAAAATAGCTGAGGAACAAGCAAGGCTAGATTTAATGAAAGCTGAGCAAGAAAAACAAGCAGCACGAAATGCAGCAATAGCTGCTGAACAACAAGCACTGCAACTTCGGAAACAACACGACGAAGAGCAAAGGCAGATTTGTATAAGTACCCATTACAGTCGCTCACAAATTCAACAAGGTGTAGATGCTGCAATAAGTACACTCACTTCTTCAAACGAAAGTTCGAAAGCATCAATAAGAAGTTCGTATGATTTACAAATACAGTCAACCAAAGACGAACTTACGGCAGAAATTACGCGGCAACAAGAAATGAGTAGAGGGGGTGTCATTGTTGGAGATTCATTAAGAAAAGCTGCTGATGCAGATATAGCAAACCTAGAAGCACGTAAGTCTGAGTTATTGAGCCTTGCGGATACAAACCTAGCAGCAAAAATTTCTAGTGTTCAGGTTAATGCTATTGGGTTGCAGCAAGAGTCGCGTGAAGCGAAATGTGGAATATAATTATGAAATATTTTGGATTCGGATTAGTGATGATAATGGTCATTTACTGGACATTCAAAACAGCCGCATTAGAGTGGTTATGAGTGCTTTCTTTGGGCTTTTTCTGTGGAGGAGTATAATCTTCCAATGACATCCAAGGTGGCACAAGTGAAAGACTCAGTAATTGATGAAAAAAACTATCGCGCGTTAACTAATAAAGCCGAAAAAGCTTTTGCTGAAAAAGAATATCTTCAAGCTTTTTTATTACAGTCTTGTATTTTTGAAGGTGTTGTAAAATCTTACGCAACAATAAAACTTGCAGGTGTAATGGGTAGAAGTGAGGAGTTAAAAAGAAAGTTTGCCAATTTCGAACTTGCCCGTCTCATTGATGAGCTATTCATTGCAGGAATGATAAATAAGGGACTTTATGAACAGCTATCAGAATATCGCAAGAGACGAAACAGCGTGACCCATCAAATTTTACAGTATGGTGACAAAAGTAAGAGTTTAGAAAAAGGACTTAAGGCTACATATGTATCTGGGAGAAAAATGAAAGGCAGCATTCTTGATGATTTAATTAGGTCAAAAAAAGGTAAAACCATGACAGAAGTAGGTGCCGAACTAGAAGCATCACTTGCTCAATTTAAAGCCGAAATGGATAAAGCATTTGAGCACGACTTTCTTCCAAATTTTAACAAAGAAATAAGAAAAATAACGCATAAACTTAAAACCAAAAAGAGCACATAATATGATACATTTTGATTTTCTATTTTGGATAACTTTGCTACTTGCGCCCCTTCTCGGATTAATTGGAATATGGTGGAATCAGAAACAAGGATGGGTGAAAGCCATTATGTCACTTCTTATAATGGTAGGAGTAATAATAAGTTACATAAACTATGGGCATGACAAGTATTTTGCTACCCCATTAAAGAATAATGGGGAAATTAGAATTCCAATCGAGAAAGGAGCTAAGTACCATTGGTCTATGGGGGCAATTCGTAGCGACCTAGCAACTAGCACCCGTGCAAACGAGTGGGGCAATGACGCTTACGTTGCATGGATTGACCAAGACGGTCTGCTAAATTTTAGAATGAAGCTCAGAGATAAAGATAGAAAACCCATCGCATATTTTTCAGGTAAAAGTTGGAAGTTCCAGGATGCATCCCTAGCTGAAGTTAACTATGACGATGATGCAGTTGAAATAATTGATTCTGAGCAGAATGTTGTTTTTCAAATCGTTGTTAATAGAGAAAAGAAAGAAATAAATATTTATGGAATATTTTATCCCCTCAACATGGGAGATGTACTTTTAACACCGACTGTATCGCAGTTTGACCCAACTCCAGAGCAAGTAAAAAACTCTGGCATTACGCAAATCTTTCGTTACCCGTCAGAGCAGTTCCCAGGAAAAAGAATATTAGACTAGGTGAGCAACCCTAATATCCCTTAATTAATTTCTTTCGGACATCGTCCCACCCTCTGCACAGATAGCAAAAGCACCCTTTTCTGGGGTGCTTTTGCTATCTGTCTGGCAGGATTAGAAAGCCGGAGCGCGACGGCGCGAGGCGGGGTCGCACAAAAATTCAGCAGAATTTTATGAGTGACCGAATCCTGACCCCTCCCACTTCCGTGGCAAGATTCGAAGACCCCGCCGTTGTTTCGGCTCTGCGAAACCGCCGGGGTGTACTGGTCGGTAACGACCGACACTCCTGCCTACTTACTTCATGAGAATATACATTTTTTCTTCTCGAATCTTTGTGCTGCCTTAGTCAGTTCTTTCGTCCTTGGTATATATCCCCTTGCCAACCACCCCGTCCTTACAGGACCTGTACACCTTTCGATTTTAGAAAAAATCTGAAAAGGTCTTGCGGAAGGGTTTCCCATGAGGACGTGGGTTCCCCTGACCTTCCTCACTCCACCACGACAACATAGTTTGGGTATGCAACTTCAGCGATTTGTCTCACGACTCCTCCCTTTGTGACTTTTCCGTATTTCTGGCTTTCTCCCCCAAATTTAATTTCCTTGCCCGCAAATGTTGCAAACCCGCCACCCTCAACCTCGAGTGTAGCCCCTAGATGGGTTTTCTCAAGTTGTAGTGAAACTTCTTCGAAAATATGTTTATGCATGAGAAAGCGCGTTCCCCCGCGGATAAGATACGTCACCGCATCCGATTCAAGATCTGTCATCTTGAGGAGAATATATTTGCCCGTTCCTTCAAGTTTGCAGGTGTCCAATTTGTCCATACTTGCATACTAGTACGTTTATAATAAAATCTCCACCTTATTAGTTTTTCTGCTATAATTGAAGAAACTTTTTACACATGAGCGGGAAACTTAAATTTCTATTGGTTACTATTTATGTCGTTGGTTTCGGCTATCTTTTGCATTTTTTTACAATCGGAAAGAATATGGGTATTCTTTCCCCTAAGGGAATTATGGCGTCTGAAGAAAAGGAACTGATTTTTATCGCTGTCGTGCTTATGTTGCTGGTTGTAATTCCTGTTTATATTCTCACTATACACTTTACATGGAGGTATCGTGACAACAATCCTGACAAAGTTACCTATCGCCCCACTGAGGACCACAATTCAATCGAAGAGTTTATTTGGTGGGCAATTCCCTGCATTATCATCATTGTACTTGGAACTATTACATGGACGAGCACGCACAAACTCGACCCCTACCGACCGCTCGAGTCGCCTATCCCACCTATCACTATTCAAGTAGTGGCACTCAATTGGAAATGGCTGTTTATCTATCCCGAGCAAGGTATTGCTACGCTCGGTTACGTTAAGTTCCCAGAAAACACGCCAATAAACTTCCAGATTACTGCAGACGCACCAATGAATTCATTTTGGATACCACAGCTTGCTGGACAAGTGTATGCAATGGCTGGCATGAGTACAAAGCTCCATCTCATGGCAGATGAAATGGGGACCTACCGCGGTTTATCCTCAAATTATAGTGGGGCAGGCTTCACGGGAATGAAGTTTGAAGTACAAGTAGTTTCACACAGTCAGTTTACCGAGTTTATAACTTCGACGAGGGGAACTAAACCTGCGCTTTCTCCGCTTGTGTATGAGATGCTGGTAGTACCGAGTGAAAATACCCCTCAATCTACATATGGAGCGATACCACCCCAGCTGTATAATGACATCATCATGAAATACATGATGCCGAAAAAGGAAATGACTGTCGGTAGTAAAAATCAAATGCCAATGATGAACATGCTAGATAACGAATCGATAATGATAGAACAAATGTAATTTATGTTTGGAAAACTTACACTACAGGCATTCGAACATGGAGCGATAGAATATGCAGCTTTTTTCTTTATGGCAATTGCAGCGCTGTCGATAATAGGATTCATTACCTACAAAAAACGCTGGACTTGGCTATGGCGAGAGTGGATTACCACAGTAGACCACAAAAAGATTGCAATTATGTACATACTGCTCGCCCTCGTTATGCTCTTGCGTGGTTTTGTTGATGCAGCGATGATGCGAACCCAGCAGGCTATATCAGTCGGTGATGCTCATGGTTTTCTTCCTCCTGCTCACTACGACCAAATCTTTTCTGCGCATGGAGTGATTATGATTTTCTTTGTTGCGATGCCGTTTATGTTTGGCCTCATTAACCTTGCTATCCCACTCCAAATTGGAGCTCGTGACGTAGCGTTTCCATTTCTGAACTCACTCTCACTTTGGCTTTCAGTCATGAGTGCTGTTTTAGTTAATGTCTCACTCATTGTTGGTGAATTTGCAGCTACTGGCTGGACTGCGTACCCACCACTGTCGGGCATAGCCTATAGTCCAGGAGTCGGAGTCGACTACTATATTTGGGCTCTGCAGCTTTCGGGTATAGGAACTCTCCTTTCGGGAATCAATTTTTTCACTACTATCGTAAAGATGCGTTGCCCAGGAATGACCATGATGCGCATGCCGGTATTTGCGTGGACAACCCTTTCGGCAATGACCCTCGTGATAATTACCTTCCCAATTTTGACCGTAACGCTCTTCTTGCTATTTCTCGATAGGTACTTTGGGATGCATTTTTTCACTGCAGACTTTGGTGGCAACCCAATGATGTATATCAATCTCTTTTGGGCATGGGGACATCCTGAGGTGTACATCCTCATTCTACCTGCATTCGGAATTTTCTCTGAAGTGGTTTCGACCTTTGCAAAGAAACGACTGTTTGGCTACACCTCGATGGTCTACGCTACGGTTGCTATTACCGTACTTTCGTTTTTAGTTTGGCTACATCATTTTTTCACCATGGGAGCAGGGGCAAATGTTAACGCTTTTTTTGGAATCATGACTATGATTATTGCAATTCCAACGGGAGTAAAAATATTTAACTGGCTCTTTACCATGCACCGCGGCCGAATTGATTTCGCATCACCCATGCACTGGTTGGTTGGTTTTCTTCTTACTTTCACAATGGGGGGGATGACGGGGGTACTCCTTGCTATTCCTGGTGCTGACTTCCAGCTACACAATAGCCTTTTCCTAATCGCACACTTTCATAACACAATTATTGGCGGTGTAATATTCGGTTACTTTGCAGGTTTTTCATATTGGTTCTCAAAAGCGACGGGATTTAAGCTTAGCGAACGTCTTGGAAAATGGGCTTTCTGGTGCTGGATTATCGGATTCTTTACCGCATTTATGCCCATCTATCTGGTCGGGCTGATGGGTATGACACGAAGAATCAGTCACATAGATGCGGACACAGGTTGGCAGCCATTTCTGATTATTGCGGCTGTTGGGGTTGCCATTATTGGGCTTGGAGTATTCTTTCAAGTTACTCAGATACTCTCCGCCATTAAAAACCGCAAGAAAGACGCGGATAAGACTGGAGACCCATGGAACGGACGCACACTAGAGTGGTTGGTTTCGTCTCCTCCCCCTTTGTATAATTTTGCAGTGATACCAACCGTGCATTCGCGTGACGCATTTTGGAATATGAAATACGATGAACACCCAAAGTCGCCACTCCACTACGAGGACATTCATATGCCAAAAAATAGCAGCTCGGGATTCATTTTCGCAGTGCTATTTTTCCTGATGGGATTTGCTTTCGTTTGGCACATTACTTGGCTTATTTTCCTTGGCTTACTCGGTGGAATTACTGTTCTTGTCATGCGCTCCTTTGACGAACATACCTCCTACTCCATCAGCAAAGAAGTAGTTGCCAAGATAGAGGCAAAACACCATTCGTTCCAATAATATGCACACAATCACGCACACAACAGACACGCACAACACCCCTCACGAGAGTGATGCGAATGTAGTTTTCGGTTTTTGGATTTACATCATGAGTGACTGCCTACTGTTTGCAAGTCTTTTTGCGGTCTATGCGGTAATGTACGGCAATACCTTTGGTGGCCCAAGTGGAAGTGAGCTGTTTAGCTTACCCTTTGTACTCCTCGAAACCTTTATACTCCTCACCTCTAGCTTTACTGCAGGTTTGGGTATGCTTTCTGCTCATAAGGGAAGCCGGCGAGAAGTATTGCTTTGGTTTAGCATTACTCTTCTTCTTGGACTGGCATTCCTTGGCATGGAAATAAGTGAATTTTCTCATCTTGTTCATGAAGGAAATGACTGGACAAAAAGTGGCTTCCTCTCTGCCTTCTTCACTCTTGTTGGTACTCATGGACTCCACGTATTTTCTGGTTCAGCATGGCTTCTCCTTCTACTTTGGCAAGTACAAACGAAAGGACTCACGACGACCAACTTAAGACGACTCGCCTGCTTTTCCCTCTTCTGGCACTTCCTTGATATCATTTGGATTTTCATCTTTACTTTCGTATATCTGATAACTGCAATGTAACTATGGCAAATGAACTGAACAAAATTAATAGCGCGTTTGGAGCAGAGCACGCAACGTTTGCCTCTTACACTGCAGGTTTCTTGTTTTCGATTCTTCTGACACTTATCCCCTATGAGATTGCCCGTGAACGCCTTTTGGAAGGAGCTGATTTGCTCTATATCATTACCGGATTTGCACTATTACAGCTCTTTGTACAGTCAATATTTTTTCTTCATTTGAACTTGCGCTCTAAGGCAAAGTGGAATCTTATTGTCATCGTCTTTACTTTCATTATGGTTACTTTTCTTGTGGTCGGAACCATTTGGATAATGCAAAATTTGACCAACAACATGATGTCTCCGCTCCGCCTTAACTACATGATGGACCTCACACACGGAAACTAACCATCTTTTTTGTGCTCAAGATATACTACTCGCTCGTGAAGCCCGGTATCATCTACGGTAACCTGATTACCGTTACTGCGGGTTTTGTCATCGGCAGTTCTTTGGGAATTAATTATATCCTCCTTGTTGAGACTCTTTTGGGAATATCGCTCATCATTGGTGGAGGGTGTGTGCTCAACAATATTATTGATAGAGATATTGATGCGCTGATGGAGCGTACGAAAGGAAGAGTAATGGTAAAAGGTCTCGTACCGGTAATTCACGCGTATGTGTTTGCGGCGATACTTGGCTCTCTTGGAGCATGGGTACTCGGGTATTTCACTAACCCCATAGCGCTTGCGACTGCACTATTTGGGCTATTTGCGTACATCTTTATTTACAGTCTGTGGTCAAAGCGAAGCACGGTCTACGGAACACTACTCGGCAGTATTTCAGGAGCTGTACCAATTGTGGTTGGGTACGTCGCTGCGAGAGGACAACTCGACCTCGCCGCCATCATTGTATTTTTTATACTTGTCTCATGGCAAATGCCACACTCGTATGCCATAGCGCTCTTTCGCATGAGTGACTACAAAAATGCACATATTCCCGTACTACCAATAGCGAGCGGTACCAAAGTCACAAAAGTGCACATGCTCGGGTATATAATTATATTTTGCATAACTCTTACTTCACTGTATTACTTTGGCTACGCTGGGGAGTTTTATCTTTTCACCATGCTCCCCGTAGCGCTACTGTGGGCTACCGTCGCTTTGATAGGATTTTGGCGTCACGATAATGCCCGTTTTGGGAAGGCTATGTTTGCGCTAT
>JAYSWT010000089.1:0-4733 GCA_043717905.1 bacterium
GCGAGCACGCGAGAGCTGCATATAATTTGGTGTATGTTCTGAATAATGAGAGAAAAGCACAAACCGCAAAGAGAGCTGTATGGCTATAAAACTAGCTGAGCGGAGGGATTTTGTAAGTATTGCTAAGTCATATTCTTTATTTTCTAATTTTCAAAGTCCATCCTTGTAGAATTATCAAGGACCGTCCTCGATAATTGGGGTTGGATGCAAAAAATAGAGAAAAAATGGCTTTACAGAGCCAATCTACCTAATAACTAGGGCATAAATTGCTTGGCAAGGCAAGTCACAGGGTACCTATTCGGCTGTTCTCTATATAGTACGGGAAATATCGCACCACGATACCAGCTCGTACACAAGAGTAAGAAGCATGGTGACTCAACGTCATCTGTATACACGGGTAGCCGTAGACATTAATATTCATTTAGTAACTTCTGTGCGTATGAAAAAAACACTTATTATCGGAATCGCAACAATGCTCCTCCTTTCGGCTTCCCCAGCCTATGCAAAGAATGGAGGTCACGGCGAGAAAGAAAATCACGAACGCGGAAACAAAAACCGCGTCACACTTGATGCCTCCTCAACAGCACAGCTCGTTTCTATAAAACAGCAGATCAATGATCTTAACCGCCAACTTGCTGAGCTCAAAAAGAACAGCAACGCAGAGGGAAAGACTATTCACAAAGACGACGAGAAAGAGCACATGAGCCAGCAAGGGCGAGAGCGATCCTGCGCGCGATTCCTCAAGGAGCATCGCAAATGGAAATGGAAAGGTCATGGACATCGCGGATGGTGGAGAATGCTCGACCAAGCTATGCCGGTATATTGTCAGGGTCTCCCTGGATACGGAACCTCGACTACTCCTGTTGTTGATGTCACCGCACCAACTATCTCAGGAATCGTAGTTTCCGGAATTAGCTCAACCAGCGCGTCGGTAAACTGGACAACCAGTGAAGGAGCGACATCAAAGATATTCCTCTCGACATCATCCCCTGTCCTCACCACTGGTACACCAGTATGGACAGATGGCGCGACCACCACCTCGCACGGAGTACAGCTCCTCTCGCTTATTCCAAATACCACCTACTACTTCATCGTCACCAACAAGGACGTGGCAAATAATACCGCAACATCAGCACAAGGCAGTTTTGTCACCGCAAGCATAGCTGTAGTCGACGCAACCGCTCCGATTATCTCAAGTATCGGTGTCAGTGCACTTGGAAATACTGTGGCGACGGTCAATTGGAACACCAACGAGTCCGCAAGCTCGAAGCTTTTCCTCTCGACATCATCCCCTGTTTCGACTTCGTCGGCAAAATGGACTGATGCAGGATTCCTGACGAGCCACAGCGCACCACTTTCGGGACTTGCAACCGGCACAACCTACTACTTCGTCATCTCGGCAAAGGATGCTTCGCTCAACGAAGCTCTCTCAGCACAAGGAGCGTTCACAACGACGAATGTGGTCCCCGATGTCACTCCACCAATTATCACCGCACTCTCGGCAGTACCAACTGGCTCGACCACAGCGACCGTATCGTGGACGACGAGTGAAGTCGCAGACAGCACCGTCTACTTCTCTACGACAAGCCCCGTAGTACTCGGAACTGCATCATCGGTCACACTTGCGACACTTCTCACCAGTCACAGCATGAATCTCACCGGCCTTAGTGCTTCGAGTACATACTATGTGGTGGTGGCGTCAAAAGATGCAGCACTCAATCTTGCGACTTCGACTCAGACCTCATTTGCCACAAGCAACTAGGGGCAGAGTTTATCAGTAAACTAAAAACCCCACCTTGTGGGGGTTTTAGTTTATGCAAAGTTAAAACAGAGCGTCAAATAACTACACGGACTTAATCTGACCACACAAAAGATCAAGGTCTTTGTCGTAGTCAAATACCCCGTTCGCTTCATTGTTCATTTTTTTCACATATGCAAACCATGCTTCATCCAAAAAGGCCTCGAGACCGAGCGACAAAAGGAACGCGTTGAGCTCCTCAATCGCCTGCGCTTTCTTACTTTCTGTAGTCATTATTTCAAATTCAGCAAAAGCTCCCCAAATTCTCTCATTTATATTTGCGCCATCACAAGAAACAACTTCTTGAAGTGCAATTTCGATTTCGCCGAATTGGTATGCTTGAATTTTCCTCACGCCGAGAACACCTTTCTTGTATCCGAGTGATGCCATAAACGAAAGTGCACCACGCAAATCATTCCCTTCAACAAAGATTGAATTTTCTGTGCGTGCTCCACCTCCGAAACTTCCCGCTTTAACAATAAGTTCGACTTTTCCGTTTGTAACACGGGTACGAATATCCATCTTTCGCTCACCGATACCTTCAAGAAAAGTGGAGTAATCGATAAATACTCGCTCTTTTTCGCTCTTCATTTTAGCCTTCTGGGTAAGGAAGGTGTTCAGCGTGAGACGCGTCTTCTCATCAAGTAAGGCTCGAATCTCGACCTCTATATTTTTTTCCATACCAAAAAGTCTACCAGTTTTGTTTGTCTATGTCATATGTAACAAAAATGCCCTGTTGGGGCATTTTTGTTTCTAGTCCTAATGTCTATTTATGTTCTTGAGCCATAAACTTTTGCACATCACTTACCGTCCCCATGAATTGTGCGGGAAAGACAATGGTTGAATTCTTTTCCACAGCAATCTCGGCGAGGGTCTGGAGGTTACGAAGTTGAAGCGCGATAGGATGCTCCATCATGATGTCAGCGGTGTCGGCAAGTTTCTGTGCGGACAGGAACTCTCCTTCTGCGGCGATAATCTTTGCCCTTTTCTCGCGCTCGGCCTCGGCCTGCTTTGCGATGGCGCGCTGCATGTTCTCGGGAAGTTCGATGTCTTTGATTTCAACGGCGGAGACGACGACTCCCCACTGCTCGGTATAGCTGTCGAGAATCTTGGTAATCTCTTTGTTGATTACTTCTCGTTCAGAAAGTATTTCATCGAGCTGAAACTTTCCGACAATATTGCGGAGCGATGTCTGGGCAATCTGATCGATAGCGTGAGTTACATTTTGAATCGCGACGATACTTTTGACTGGGTCTACAATTTTGAAGTATGCGACGGCACTGATATCGACCGTAACGTTGTCCTTGGTAATAATCTTTTGCGGAGGGACAGGGAGCGTGATTGTACGCAGGTCAACATTGCGCATGATGTCGATGAACGGAACAATCATGTTGAGTCCCGGGCCACGAGTATCAACGATTTTCCCAAAACGAAACACGACACCAGTCTGGTACTGTTGCACAATGCGGAATCCGGCGAGAATGATAATGATGAGTCCTCCAATGACGAATAACATAGTGAGAAATATGAGCGGTTAAGATAATTGAAATAATAGCGTATTTCATCATCCCCTGCTATGTCCAAAGGTGGTCTTTGGAGTTTGAGGTGGGGTTATGCAAAGGCTTTACAATTTTGGACTTCGATGTAGAGTGAGGCCCATGAAAACATGGTTAACCTATAACTGGCTCAAGCTTCTGGCGCTCACCATGGCGTTTGTGGCAATTTATCCATTTACTTCGGACTATTACGTGTACTACCAGATGCTCGGATGGGTCATTCTTGGTGCGGCATTTGTCTCGGTACAGCAAGCGCACCACCAAGACAAAGTGGTACTGATGTGGGTACTGATCCTCACCGCGGTGATATTCAATCCCTTCCAGCCATTCTTCCTCACTCGATTGGCATGGCAGGCGATGGACTTATTTGCAGCGCTGGTTTTCTTCGTGAGTATAGTTGTCCTGAAACCAAAGAAGTAAATATCTTTTTTTTCAATAACAAAGGAGCCCCGAGTGGGGCTCTTTTGTTTGAGTAATTCTTGATTGAGACTACTGCAGAGTCACTGACCACGTCGCGGTTGGCGTATTAGTGGGATTACCTGCCCCATTAATGCGAACTGCAATCGTATCCCCTGCTGCAAACGCCTGCGTACGTACAACATCATTACAGGTCGTTGCACTGCCAGCAATTGCACACGTGATACTGGTATCTACGTTATTTCTTGTAACGGTAAACGTGTACGATTTACCCGCATTACCGGTCGCAGTTGAAGCGGTAACAACAAGATTTTTTATAGTTCCTGCAGAAACTGGAACTGCAACTGATGCGTACGTTATATTCGGTGCAGAAAATACTCCCACTGCTCCAAATGTACTTACGTTACCAGTGAATGTGGTTGCACCAGTTCCTCCAGCGATCACGCTTCCTCCATTAGTACCATTAGCACCTGCGGCTCCTGTGGCGCCTGTTGCACCAGTGAGACCTTGAATGCCCTGAAGACCTTGTGCTCCTGCGGGACCTACTGCTCCGACTGGACCAGTAAGACCAGTCAGACCTTGAATGCCCTGAAGACCTTGTGCTCCTGCGGGACCTGCGGGTCCGACTGGGCCAGTTGCTCCAGTTGCGCCAGTGTCACCCTTATCGCCCTTTGCTCCTGCGGGACCAGTAGCTCCCGTAAGACCGATTAGGCCTTGTAGACCAGTGTCGCCTTTGTCTCCTATATCTCCCTTGAGACCTTGGATCCCTTGAAGACCTTGTGCACCAGTTGCACCGGTGTCACCCTTTGGGCCTACATCTCCCGTAAGACCCTTGTCTCCAGTGAGACCCTTCTCTCCTTGAGAGCCTTGTGGGCCAACATCTCCGGTGAGGCCTTGGATACCTTGAAGACCTTGTAATCCGGTGTCACCTTTTTCTCCCTTGGCACCTGTTGCGCCAATAG
>JAYSWT010000090.1:0-4693 GCA_043717905.1 bacterium
TTCTTCACATTCCAGCGGTCAGACTGCCACTTGCGGTGTTTTACTTTTTTTGGAAATAACATAAGCCTTTATGCGCGTTTAGCTGAAGGAGTAACAGGATCCGATGTTCGTGAAGTAGTAGCAGCAGGAGCAGTAGCTTTCTTGTCTGCAAACACTTCACCCTTATAGACCCATACCTGAATACCGATAATACCGTAGGGAAGGTAGGCCTTCTCGCGGGCAAAATCAACATCAGCACGAATGGTCTGGAGAGGAATATTGCCAGCTTTGACATGTTCTTTGCGAGACATGTCAGCACCACCAAGACGTCCCGAGACTTCGATGCGCGCACCCTTTACATCGCGGTTTGCCATCACCTTTTCAAGTAGCTGTTTCATGACACGCTTGAACGGCATACGCTTCTCGAGTCCCTCTGCGGTCATTTGTCCAACGATTGCCGCATTTGATTCAGGACTACGCACTTCTTCAATTTCGATGCGGAATTCTTTTGGTGTTTTAATTTTCCAGCGAGCAAGCTTTGATTGCACTTCGTTTTTCAGCTTTGTTGCTCCTTCTCCTGAGCGACCAATGATAAGTCCAGGTCGGGCAGTCTTGATGACAACCTTCCAGTGCTTGTCGCTGCGCTCCATCTCGATATCTGCAACGTGCATTCCACGGAGACGTTTGACGAGAAACTCGCGAAGAAGGGTATCGCCCTTTAGATATTCTTGGTAGCGACCTGAGTCAGCAAACCAGCGGCTTTTCCAGTCGCGCAGTGTACCGAGTCGGTGTGCATAGGGATGTACGTGATGTGACATGGTTTCAGTGTTAAATGATTATTTTGCGGCCGCCTTCTTCGCGACTGTCTTTTTTGCTGCCGGTTTCTTTGTGGTGGCAGTCTTTGCTTTTTCTTTTTCGACCTCTGTGTTCACTTCTTTTGTTGTAGCCGTCTTCTCAGTGAGGGTGAGCATGATGTGGCTGGTGTGTTTGTGAATAGGAAATGCGCGACCCTGAGCACGTGGGCGTGAACGTTTGAGCATCGCACCTTTGTCGACTCTGATTTCTTTCACAATCAGGGTATCTACTGACATACCGAGAGCCTTTGCGTTTGCGACTGCGCTCAAAAGGAGCTTTGCGAATACTGGTGCTGCGCGTTTTGCACGATGGTTGAGTTCAACGAGTGCAACTTCAACTGACTTACCACGAATAAGTCCGGCAATGAGGCGGACCTTGCGAGGTGCTTGACGATAACTTGAGAGCTTTGCTGTTGCTTGCATAATTGTCATGGATTATTTCTTCTTCGCGTCAGTCGTCGCGCTCTTTGCGGACTTTGCAGAATCAATCTCAGCCTGCTTTTGCTTGGCTTCGAGTTCCTTCTGCATTTTTCCTCCGTGACGATAGAACTTGCGAGTAAGTGAAAATTCTCCGAGGCGATGTCCAACCATTTCTTCGCTCACCTTTACCTCAATGAAATCTTTTCCATTGTGCACCCCGAAGGTGTGATTTACCATTTCTGGTGAAATCTGTGAGTCGCGAGCCCAAGTTTTGATGACTCCAGCCTGTTCTGGCTTCTTGCCCTCAATTTTTTTGAGCAACCGCTCGTAGACGTATGGTCCTTTCTTTAGTGATCGTGTCATATGTATGATTAATTTTTTCTCTATTCACGCTTTCCTTTTTTCGACATAATTTTTACAAACGCCCCTGATCCTCCCACGGCGTAGAATGAAAACTATTAGGAAATGCTTAGTGCGAATACTACTCAATGGAGCTGGTAAAGTCAAATAGTGGCGAGAAAAGAGTACTGTGGAAAACTCTGTGGAAAAACTGTTGAAGGGAGTACGTTTATAGCCTTATTTAAGGCTATAAATTGGGGATAGAGATTATTTGTTTTCTGGCAATTATTTATTCATAGATATTAAACACTCCATATTCTTGAAAATTCTCCTATAGAGAATTACATGTAAGAACCAGAGCGAAGTCCGCATAGAGTGAGTTCCTCATAAAAATTACTTTCAAAATACTGTTGTTGACTTCCTTCTCTACCCTGCTAATTTGAGAGTGGACTTCACGGGAGAAATCCATGTTCATGCACATCGTTGGCATTCTGGTCGTTTTTTTTGCGTTAGCAGCGCTGATTTGGTTTCTGCCCAACTACCTCAAGTACGGAAAACTCGGAGAGCCTCCGTGGGGAGTTCGACTTCCCATCATTCGTGACCAACTACTTGCGGTGCTCGCAGCCACCGTGTCGAGCAAACTCCTGTTCACATTGGGGTTCTACTTCCTCGGCAAGCTTGCCGTCGGCGTCACCTCAGCGTTGATCATCTACTTCCTCTGGGAAGATGTCACTATCTGGAGCAAACATGGCTGGGCTTTGTTCCTGAAAGAGCAGAAACGGTTGCTCTATGTGTTACTGCTGTTTTCCGTCATTTGGGCGTTCTTCTGAATAGCGCGCGCACTTCGGTGCGCGCGTTCCTTTTTTCTTCAATCAAAACACCACATCTTGCCAGATGTGGTGTTTTGTTTGCATGGTGCCATCTTTCAATGAGCGTGCATTTCAGGGTTTGAAGACTACAGGTCTTTCTTTGGCTGAAAACAACGTGGCGCGTTGCAGCTTGGGCTCTCTACATTTTTACACCTTGCACGTAGAATTTGGTCCCTCTCGTTTCTCTTCACCGTCCTTCTCTCTTGTTTCTGTAGATACAAGGATGGTTCGACATGTGTTGATGCGAAAGATGCACAACTCATTTGTTTCCGTGCCGTTTTTTCCGTCACTTGTTCAAACGAATTGTAGGGACGTAGTGTGGGAGAACCACATGGAATGGAATTGTTCACACACTACGTCCCACTTACATCCCAATTGGGACACATCCAGCCCGTAAGGTGCGAACTCATCTATCCCCTCTATTATATACCGCTTGCTTGCTGTTCAAGTGAGGTTATCCCCTTTTTAAGAGTATTCGAGCAAAATAACTACCAACGCCCGCTTGCGCCTCCTCCACCCGAACTCCCTCCGCCAAACCCTCCAAAGCCACCACCAGTCCACCATGGTGGCGTAGTTCCCTGACTCACACTGTTTTTGTAGCCTCGGGAAACGATGAAATCGAACAGGAGGCCAACGAGAAAAAATCCCAGGGTAGCGAAAGGCCATATTGCGACAAAGATGAAGTACGAAAACAAAAACCCTACTATCCCACCCGCCACCCCACCCGCCCACCAAGACTTTGAACGGCCAAACATGCTCGCAAGCCAGGGAACGACGAGAAAGAGAACTACTGCCATCGCCTGAAAATCAACCCCCCCCAAAGATGCAAATGAGGGAGTCGTGTCCTTTGCAGAAAGGGGTACTTCTCCTGTCGTGATTGTGGTGATGATGTCTCGCACTCCACTCATGATGCCGAGACCATACAAACCCTGTTTGAAATACGGAGTGATGGTATTCCTGATAATTTCTGAAGAGCGAGCATCAGTAAGTACTCCCTCATAGCCGTAGCCAACTTCGATGCGCATTTCCCTCTCCTCTTTTGCAACCAAGAATAATACTCCGTTGTTTACATTTTTTTCTCCAATTCCCCATTCGCGAAAAAGCTCATTTGCAAAAAACTCTACAGAGTGACCGCTGAGTGATGCGACTGTTGCAACTACAATCTCACCACCATATTGGGTGTGGAATTCGCTTAGTGTAGTTTCAAGTGTAGTTTTTTCTTCTTGGCTGAGTAAACCAGCAAAATCATTCACATACCCCGTTGCGGGTCCTGGTGCAAGATGTGCAAATGCGCTCCCATAGATAAAAAGGGAGAGCAATGCAAGCGATGTGAGGAGGCTCCGCATGGAAAGTGGAGCTTAGAAAGCAACCGTCGGTGCTAGAGCGGCGCCAGTGTCAGCCTTAAAGTATGCCTTTGCTCCAAAGCCAAAAAGTTTCGCTACAATATTTCCAGGAAACTGTGTGACTTTCGTATTGTAGGTTTGCACTGAGTCTCCGAAATCTTTGCGTGCAACGGCAATCCGGTTTTCAGTTCCCTCAATTTGCGATTGCAGATCCCTGAAACTCTCTGTTGCCGTGAGTTTCGGATAATTCTCACTGATTGCCAAAAGTTTGCCGAGAGCGCTCGAGAGTTCTCCTTGAGCAGCCTGGTACTTTGCAATGCTTTCTGCGTCGAGCCTTGAGGGATCAACAGTAATCTGTGTTGCTCGCGCACGTGCCTCGACAACTGCAGTGAGTGTCGTCTGCTCGAAGTTTGCTGCGCCCTTTACGGTAGCGACAAGATTAGGAATCAGATCCATGCGGCGTTGATATTGACCTTCAACTTGCGACCACTTAGCTGCGGTGTCCTGATTGAGCGCAACCAAACTGTTGTATATGCCAAAAAGTGGAAGTGTGACGAGCACAAGGATGACAAGAAGAGCAAGAAGGGTCTTTTTCATAATACAAAATAGGATTAACGATATATCACAGTATAACGCGCTCGAAGTGTAAAAAGAAACAACTGATTGACGAAGCAAAAATGCGGCCTAAGATAGGCATAGGCGACAAAAAAGGAGAATGCCATGCAGTTTAGTGATCTTTCTGTCGGTGACGTGTTCGCGGTAATTGGAAGGGACCCTTCGCCACTTTTCCGCAAAACCTATCACGGGGGTGTCGAAGAAGTCCGCGGGGGTGACTACACGGGGAAGATAATCTCGCACAGAACTCGGGTCATCATTCGCCCCCAGGTAG
>JAYSWT010000010.1:0-2465 GCA_043717905.1 bacterium
CAGGACCTCGTCACCAAAAGGGGCTGCCCTGTCGATTGTCGATGCGCATGCGAGATAGAGACAAGTGTAAGGGGGTGAGTATTAATGACAAAAGTCGACCTTTTGTCACATCCATACGTACTGCGTTAGCAATTCAAACAAGACAGGAAAAAGTCTCTCCGCCGCGGCCAAACGCTTCGGACTTGCGATCTTGGACGTTTCCACTGCCAACCGAAGTGCTTCACGATCATGCTCGGCCATCCCAGCAGCACCTGACACGCCGATGTAAAGTGCACCAGCTATGAAGTAAAACCAGGCAGACTTTTCTTGGTCAAGAAATATGGCAAATAGGCATGGTAAAACAGCAAAAATGTAAAACGAGTCAATTGTGGATGCCATCGCAACAAAGAGTGAATATACCGTGTTGTGCCGTAAAAGTTGGACCTTGCTTGTAGATCGTTGACAACTCTAGTAATAGACTACAATAACAAACAACGCACAAACAATGAATACGAGAAGGAGAGTAGTCTATACCGTTCTCACTTTTATCAAACTGCTGTGCTTCCGTGCCTCCAGATGTCGACGAACGCATCTTTTCTACGAGATTTTGCAGTAGATTTCTACAGAGAACGTATCCGAGGTCTAGACCTCGCCAAGTGGTTGTCTTCTATACTACCGGGTTCAAAAATCACAACTACCGGGTTACCTGACCGGAAAGTTTTAATATGCAATGGGGGGTTTTTTCTCGCGAAAATGCACATTCGGGTCGCTTTGCGAAAGATACCTTTTGGTACATTTTCTACGTAATTTCTACACAAAAATGTTTCTATATCCGGGTGATTTTCACTTGAATACTCTTTTTAATTCGCCACAGGAGCTTTCGTTGATAGACATGTCTCTCACCTCTCTGCGCAATCATTCCAGATCATTCGCCCCATTGCATATTAACAACGAATGCGGAATGGAGCAGCACATGGTGAAAACAAGCTCATTTTTTAAGTCGTTGTTTGTTTTTCCTATGGGGCTCCGAAACCCATTCAGGGATTGCCAACTCCTTCATTACCGGGGCTATTTATGAATGACTTTTTGCACTATGTAGGCAATAATAATCCATTTTTTGAGCGCTAGGGACTTTTTGTTTTTTTTGCTTGAAATAACTGCACTTTTATTTTTTAAACGGCGGTCGCTCTTCAATAACGCGCTTGGATGCTGCTTTCATGCCTGCAGCACACATTGGCGGCCTTTTTGAGACGGGAAAGGAAAGCGCGGCTTTCATACTTGGGCATATGGTAGAATACTATTAGGGAAGTCTACATTGAAAGTAGCGTGACGAAATTCTGCGTTTTGAGCAAAAAAAACGACACGCCGTCTCACCATGCCCATTTAATGCTGCTTTCAGGCCTGCAGCACACGTCTTCGGCCTTTTTGAGACGGGAAACGAAAGCGCGGCCTTCATACTTGGGCATATGGTAGAATACTATTAGGTAAGTCTGAGATAGTCGTAGCGAGTCGTA
This sequence comes from bacterium, assembly GCA_043717905.1. GTDB lineage: Bacteria > Patescibacteriota > Minisyncoccia > Phycocordibacterales > UBA6899 > MHLP01. The sequence goes on from JAYSWT010000010.1 coordinate 1,494, forward strand.
ATTCTGCGTTTTGAGCGAAAACGACGACACGCCGTCTCACCATGCTCATTTAATGATGCTGCTATCATTTATAACTCGTTTAACACAGGATTTACGCTATTTTCGATTTACATCAGATCGGATTCATACAACGCTATTTTCGATTTACATCAGATCGGATTCATACACTAAACTATTGCTCTCTCTCTCACACACTCTCTCTCACACACTCTCTCTCACACACACTCTCACAGCTCTCTCTCACACTTGGATTTTTCGCTTCTTTCTGGGACGGTGTGATGGATCGAACTGCTTCAGGTGCTCCATAAATTTTGAGAGGCTGCGCCCGTTGCGCATTTTGTCTAGCTCTGTGGCAGCTCGCGGAAGCTTTCCTGTTTGGAAATCTTCGGTTTCAACCCTGTATCTTGACGCTTGCTCGTGTATTTTGGTGTACAGGAACATGCGCCGACTAAACGCCTGCTTGATAGCCTGTGGCCAGTGCTTCTTTGTGGAGCCATCGACAGAAAATGAGTCGAAACCGTAGATTTGATGCTGCAGCAGCAAGTCTCGCATCGACTTTGGCATCTCGCTTGGGAAGGCGGGGACTTTGAGCTGCGTGGGGTGATTGGGGGGTTCGACAATGCTGGCAATACTGGTGGCAGCCGTAGTCACAGCCGTGGTAGCCGTCGTCACAGCCATGGCAGACGTCGTCACAGGTGACATTGATACCCTTGGCAGTAGTGGTAGTGAAAGTTCGACTGCGCCTTGTTGCACAATACAATCAACCACCACAGTCCCCCCCAATCGCTTAGCCATACGGTCAGCCAGACGGTCAGCTACAGCGTCAACAAGCAATGCAAGCTTGCTGTCAATCCGGTCTTCTGCTGCAGCAATCCTTGCGTTACCTCTGTCTTCTGCTGCATCCAGCTTATCACCCAGTGAACCAAAGGCTGCTTGGACGGCACTGTTCAGTACAGTGATCTGGGACTCGCC
>JAYSWT010000091.1:0-1853 GCA_043717905.1 bacterium
GACCTACTCTTCCGCGTCTTAAGACGAAGTACCATTGGCGCTGGAGCGATTTACGGCCGAGTTCGAGATGGGATCGGGTATGGACACTCCGCCAAAGCCACCAGGCCGGCGAAAAACAGATGAGCACATTTCTCTTTATGTTTGGCGCGAATGCCTATGCGGCACGCGCGCTGTTGTTTTCAATATACGTAATCTACGCATTTTCATCACTGATCGGTGAAAATCAATAATGAGAGCGATTCAAGCCGTTCGAACTATTAGTACCGGTAAGCTGCACGCATTACTGCGCTTCCACACCCGGCCTATCAACGAGGTAGTCTTCCTCGGTTCTCAAGGGAATTCTTGTTTTGAGGTGAGTTTCCCGCTTAGATGCCTTCAGCGGTTATCTCGTCCACACATAGCTACCCAGCCGTACCGCTGGCGCGATAACTGGTTCACCGGAGGTGTGTTCAACCCGGTCCTCTCGTACTAAGGTCAAGTCCTCTCAAAATTCCTACAATCACGGCAGATAGGGACCAAACTGTCTCACGACGTTTTGAACCCAGCCAATAATTTACCTGTTGGGAGGGCCCCCTCCTATCAGATCGAGGAAATTGATCATGGCTTCTTGATTAACGGCACTTGCAACCACAAATAAGGCTATCGTCGGAGGAAAGTAATGCAGTTTTTGACAATCTTTTTTGATCTCATAAAATCTCTAGCGTGGCCTGTTGCAATTGTGGGTTTGGTAATTTTTTTCAAAAATGAAATTATAAACCTAATGCCCAGATTAAGGAGCCTCGGATTAAAAGGTGCTGAGTTTAGCGAGGCTTCTACACAAGTGATAGAAAACGTTCGTCAAACAGTTGATACACAGAAGCTTCACGAATTTGAAGGCATGCCGCGCACACCATTGATGGCAGAAATAGAAAAATCAATATTGGTCGATGTAAATCTGGTCGAGGTCGATAAGAAGATACCTCTGCTCACACGACATTTAGCTCAAGCGAGATTGGAAGCTGCTTTCGGGCGTGTAAATACATTCATTTTCGGTAGCCAGATTGAAGGCTTAAATAAACTCAATCTCGCCGGTGGTCGCGTGACACTTACTGAGGCTCAAAACTATTTTGAAGAAACAAAACAGCGGTATCCTGAATTCTACTCTAAATCTAGCTTTGCGGAGTGGTTCTCTTATATCTCAGGTAGCGGCTTAGCTATTATCGACAATGATTCTGTTCAAATTACCCAGTTGGGTCAAGAGTTCCTAACTTACGTTCACGCGAGAGGATTCCCGTTGAGGAATTGGTAGTGGGTGGATAATTTATTTGTCCTGCATCAAAGCGCGGCTGATTGATAAATTTGGAATGTTCTAATTGAACTCACTAGACTGCAATCGTGACAAACTGGTTAGCGATTAAGAAGACCAGTATATTTTGCTAAAATCCCAGCCGCAAACGCCACTGTACCCACTATTCGAGGGGAGAAAAACGGCAGGCTTAGCAAGCACCAAGCAAGCGTATGGAAGCTGGAAATAAGCCCATAAAATCCGACTAAAAGAATTGTCAGCATTAAAAGACGGCGCCCCCAATCCCTAGGGAACCAGACACTTAATAGTTGACCAGAAAGTTTTGCCACCAATAGTTGGAGATTTTGTCTTTCATCGTCACTCAGGTCATTTTGATCAAGTATCGTGCGGGCTTTAACTAATAGTTGGTTTGCTTCCCGTTCCTCAATATTATCCATTTCTGTCCCCAGTTATTTCTGAGCAATAGCTAAGCCGCTTCCGGCACATAATGCAGCATTAAAAGCTGCGATTGTTGCACTGGCGTTATCGCATAAGGGCGGCCTTCGTCGTCGCTGAACTCGACCAGCAC
>JAYSWT010000092.1:0-1847 GCA_043717905.1 bacterium
ATCCGAACATTTGCCGCCAAAAACCAAGCAACTACAACTATAGCGACCAACAACACCCCCAGTAGTCCTCCATTCCCCAACCGAAGATTACCAACTATAGAGCAAGCACCATCAAGCTCTGATGAACTAACCCAAACAAGGACGACCGTCGAAAACTCTTGTGACACAATCCAAAACCCTCCTACACCCCTACCAACGATGACAGCAACCAAAATTCAAGACAACGCTACAAGATCCACCCAATCACCAGCAGGAACTGCAGCGAGCGTGAAGAATCGGGGGCTACCATCCAGCCCTGCTCAGCCGTCCACCATGAAGACAGTCATAATGACGAAAACACCTACTCCTACCCAAACTCCACAGACACCTAAAATCACTGCAACCACACCCCTCCCTGCTACCACTCGGCAGACACCCAACGCCACTAAAATCACACCCCTTCCCGCTCCTACCCCCAAAACGACTCACACTACCCGCACTACCCCTCGGCAAACGCCCAAATCTACTGCAACAAGATTTCCACCCACCCGTGCCTCCAAATCAAAAAATCACAAACCAATCCCCCCCAACCGCCCTTTTCCCCCAACAAAGTCTTCACGAATCAAGCAATAACAAACCCTGTACCCATAACATCAGCAAATCCCGCGCTCATCCTATCCCTCAATATCCAATCTGCTCGTAGAAAAACACAACAAATAGAACTCCTTACTAATAAATATTCTCCATCCTTTTTATGCCTCTCCGAACATTGGCTTCCCGTCTCTGACACTTTCTTCTCCATTCCCCACTATAATAAAGCTAATATTTATCACCGAACCTGCTCCTCCCATGGCGGTGTCGCCATCTTTGCCAAACCAAACCTCTTAACTACTCCATTAAACCTCAGCTCATTCACTGCAGACAAAGTTTTCGAATGCTCTGGTATCCTTTGGTCACAGCCATCCCCTAGCACCAAAAACACACTTATATTAGTCATATACCGATCTCCCTCGGCTTGTATTACCCCTTTTCTGAAATCGTTGGAAGACACAATCATACATGTAACTAAACTCCATCCTCAAGCGGAACTCATCATTTGTGGAGATTTTAACATAGACCTACTCCAAGCCTCGCATACAAAAACTAATTTCTTAGACCTTCTCCACTCATACAATCTACTTGAAACCATATCCTCACCTACCCGGACAACGATGCATTCCGCCACTCTAATCGATAACATATTCACGACTCTACCTACATCCACTTTCTCCTCAGACTCCTTCGATAGCGGCCTGTCGGACCATCAGGCTCTAACTTTAACTCTGTCAGAAGCCACAAGACCAGTTAAAAAGCCTTTATACAGTACAAAACGCAGCTACTCAGATGCCAACATTCAATCCTTTAGATCACTTTTAATGGAAGAACAATGGACTACGATGAACAATGCATCAGATACTGATTCCAAATACAATAACTTCATTGACACGTTTACCAAACATTTTAAAACTGCTTTCCCACTCCGACGTAAAAAACTAAATAAACCTACTGACAATAAGTGGATCACCCCTGAAATCCGATCGACTAGTGAAACACTACGCAATCTGCACATCGTCCTCAAATCTAACCCTCATCGCACGGACATAAAAACCCATTATCGTAATTTAAAAAAACAACATATAAAAAACCTAAAGACAACAAAAAGACAATTTGATGACAACCTTATCGCCACCTCAAAAAATAAATCCAAGACCGCTTGGAATGTCATTAACTCCTGCTCACAATCAGAACGCCCCCTTGAAGATATCAAATTAATGATCAACAAACGACAAACATCAAACCCCTCCACCATCGCTGAATGTTTCAACAAT
>JAYSWT010000093.1:0-33592 GCA_043717905.1 bacterium
TTATTTTTCTCAGTATATGTATGTTCAAGTGCCTCCCACTCCATATCGCTTCATTGTAGCATAATTCGACTTTTCAAATGAAATAGTTACCACCATGTACATAAGCACTCGGACAAACATGCATTTTTTTGCGTAATTTCGTGGGCACTTGAGAAAAAATCAAAATCAACTAGAATCATTACACACTCGGAAGTGGGCCTTGAGGAGTTTCAGTCGCCGAAGGGAGGCGCGGTGTGAGTGTAGAGGTAGTAGGCAAGGTTGCCGGGAGATGTCGAATGTCGCAGGTATGGCAGGACAAGGCTGTTAAAAAATGAATATATGGAGGAGTGGCTGAGTGGTTTAAGGCAACAGTCTTGAAAACTGTCGTACATTTACGTGTGAGCTGTGGAATGGGAACCCATTCTGATGGGCCCACAGCGCAAGACCTTTTGAGGTTTCTTCTGAGAAATCCAAAAGGTGTACAGCTCCTGTAAGGAGTTTCAGTGAAAGAAAAAAAAGAAAGCCACTTCGTAGGAAGTGGCTTTTCCTTTTGTGAATTTTAGGATTCACGCTCAAAATTAATCCAAGAATAGCGGAGGCCTGTTTCTTCGTCAGTTCGGACTTCCTCGAATGTCTTCTTTGTGAAAATCTCTTCGTATGAAGGGAAGAAAACGTTGCCCTCCTTTACGTTATCAATCAGTGTGAGATAGAGCTTGTCTGCAAGGGGAAGTGCTTCCTTGTAAATCTCGCCTCCTCCCCCAATAAAGATTTCATCTTGGTCCAGAGAGAAGGCCTCCATAATTGCAGCTTCGAGTGAGTGTGCAACGAGGACTCCTTCATGTTTGAAATTCATGTCGCGAGTCACAACGATATTTGTCCTTCCCGGGAGGGGCTTTCCGAGTGCTTCGACAATCGACAGAAACGTCTTGCGTCCCATGATGATGGGGTGACCGATTGTGAGCTCCTTAAAGCGCCTGAGGTCATCCTTGATGCGCCAAAGAAGCTGACTATCTTTCCCAATTACAAGATTACCCCCATGATCGTGTCCGACTGCTACCACAATACTGATTTTTGCTTTTGTCATTGTTTGTTGTCCGGTCATTAGAGCATATACTATAGCGATGAGCGCAACAACAAAGTCAAAAACTCAGCATAGTATTAGTGTAAAGAATATTCTCAGCAATAACTCGAATCTCAAAGATCGGTTTATTCCTGATTTGAAAGAACTCAAGCGTGTGGTGGGGGATCTCAAGAATATGGGATATCGCATCGTGCTCACTCAAGGTGTGTATGACATGCTTCATGAAGGACATGCGCGATATCTCGAGAAGGCGCTTTCCTACGGGGACATCCTTGTTGTTGGGGTTGATTCAGATGAACTTACCCGCTTGCGCAAGGGTCCCAACCGCCCGATTGTGCCAGAAGCGGAGCGACTGCAGATGCTCGCACACCTACGCAGTGTAGGAATACTCACACTCCGAGAGGCGAAACACGGACTTGGTAAACTAATCGAGACTGTTTCGCCTGACGTATTAATTACATCAGCGTCAACAAAAGATTTTGGAAAAAAAGAAACTGCGGAGTACAAGAAACATTGTGGGCGTATCGTAACTCTTCCAGCGCAGGCCGCGACGTCGACGACTGCACGGGTGCGACTCTTGACGATTAGCGGCGCTGACCAGCTCGCGAGCGAGATTATGCGCGGGGTACCCGAACTTGTACAAAATGCCCTCAAAAAATTCCGTAGCAAATAAGGCACTGGTCGCATATGTTCCGGCGCTCCACGCTGGCTATATTGCATTTCTCAAAAAACATCGTAGCTGTGACCTCTTTATTCTCGATCGTCCCCTTGTGATGCTGACAGAGCGTATGGAGCGTGATATTCGAGCACTATTGCCGAGCGAAAGTGTTTCTGCCATTGCTGCACTCAAAGTCGTTGACAGAATAACTTTGCTCAAAAAAACTAACTTGAAAAAACTCGACTGCTATCAAGAGATTATTCTCCCCGATGAAGACGTCAGTAGGAATTTTGCGGAGAGGAATCTGGTGGGGAAAAAAGTTATTTTTAAAAAAGTATTTTTGCGTTGGGACAAGAATTCTGCTCTGGCTGAGCTCCCCGTGTCACCAAACAGAGTTGTTTCGCTCGACGCAAAGGATATCGCATTCCTTCGTGAAGCAACAGAAGTTGCTGAGCATAGTGCCGATTGGTGGAGACAAATTGGTGCAGTTGCAGTTCGGGATGATCAGATACTCTTTCGTGCATATAATCGACACTTTCCTATGGATGGTTCTGTGGGAACGATGGGAGATCCCCGCTCCAACTTTGATTACGGTGAAGCACCAGAGGTCTATACTTCAATCCATGCGGAGTCCGATGTTATTGCGCAAGCGGCAAAAGAGGGCGTCTCCCTAAAAGGTGCAAGCATCTACGTTACCACGTTTCCCTGCGCAAATTGTGCAAGACTCCTTGCGAGGACAGCAGTGAAAAAAGTCTACTATGGGAAAGGATACTCACGTGTCGATGCTGAGGGTATTCTCAAAAGCGCCGAGATCGAGATTGTCCAAGTGAAAGACGTGTAATTAACTTGCTTTCTTTTTGAATCCGAGTGGCGCCATGAGCATTTCGGTATTTTTCCCACGCTTCACTCCAACGATGACCTGAGCATGCAAATGACCGACGGAACTCATATTGTACGCACCATCTCCGAAACGCATGAACAGTCCTCCACCTTTCACTTTTCGCCTCGTGAGCTCGGGTGTGATGATCGCGAACAATTCTTTATGCGCAGCAGGAGGGAGCTCTGAAAAGTGACTCACGTGATATTTGGACACTATGAGTAAATGGTGCGTCGTTCCTGGATAAGGACTAAAGTTGTCAGTCAATATCCAATGTCGTCCCTTGGAGATGATGGGCCGAGTGTGGTGCCTGAGGAAATTCTCCCAGCAGAAAGGGCAAATGCCTTCTTTATGAATCCGCTTAAGCACTTTCGCATATGTAGTCGATGCAGTGTTCTGTACGTTGACCTTTTTCATGACTACACTGCGGTAGGGATAAGCATCTTCGGATGTGGGTTATAGTCGGTGAGTGTGAAGTGGTTCGGGCGAAATGCAAAAATGTCCGTCACTGACGAATCGAGTGTGACGGTAGGGAAGCGCTTCGGCTCGCGTGAAAGGAGTTTCTCGACCGCTTCGAACTGATTGTGATAGATATGCGCGTCAGAGAAGGTGTGCACGAGTTCTTTCATTGTGTAGCCAATCACTTGTGCGAGCATCATCCCAAATGCGGCATACTGGACGATGTTCGATACGACGCCGATGGGAATATCCGCGCTCCTCTGGAAGTGATGGATAACAACTTCCTTGGTATCAGGATAAGTGAAAATGTGAATCCAGCCGTGACAAGGAGCAACGACCACCTTCCTTGTAAGTCCTTCATGCTGGAGAGTGTATTGAGGAATCCATGGTGTAACGAAGTGAGTGCGTAGATATGGACGCTCCTTAATCTGTTTTACAACGTGAGCAATTTGATTAAAAGGTTTTCCTTCCGCGGTTGGGAATTCTCCCCATGCTGCACCGTACGATCCTGCACCGAGTTCCCCCTCAGGGAGACCGAAGTCCGCACACTTCTCTTTGGTGACCCACTTGTCCCAGTAGACTGCGGGCATGCCGTACTGCTTGAGATCATCGAGTGTGTGTGCGCCATTTAAGAAACCGATATGCTCCCCAAGCGCACCCGGAAAGATTTTTGTTGCATCACGCTCGGTTATGAGCGGAAAGCCATTTGCAATATCAAAGCGCATTTGATGTCCCACAATCGATCGCGCTCCGATACCGTGGATAGGCATCACATCGCGCCCTTTCTCCATGATGAGTTTAAGGAGATCGCGGTATTGGGTATCTGGCGTACGGACATCGTAGGGTTTCATTGAGTTTCATCTTACCCTGCATGGTCTATCGTTTCAAATAAAAAAAGTTTTCGAAACATATTAAAATGAGTTGCAACAGCAGGGCTGATAAAAAAGAAACGGCACACCTCTTTCGGTGCGCCGTACCCCAGTTAAGGTTGGGTTTCCCTGATTCCTTCTTCAGAAAGTAGCCACTCCTCGTCGCCACTTTTCTTTATCCTCTCAAGGAATTCAATCATGCGGCGATAGTCATCCTCATGCCAATCTAGGTCTTTGGCGAATGGGGCGCGGTATTCGATACCGCAGGTTGGCATGATGACATTGGCATGCAGATGCGGAATCGTTCCTGCATGCATGCTCGGGTTGCCGAACCGCATCACCAGAGCGCCACTCGGGACTAGTTTTTCGCGGCAATAACGGTAAAGCTCACCGAAGTCGAGCCAATCAGTGACCGTTAGTTCTGCCGCATCCACGAGGTGACGCTTCGGAAGGATGAGCCACATCTCCGTTGTTCCTGTGTGTTTGAACTCGTTTTCAAGGAGCATCCAGGCGCCCAACGAATGAACTGGTTGCCTCTCCCTGCGCGCGCGTTCATTTGGACAGAAAGGACAAAAGCGTTCGGGATAAAGGAGCGCTCGCAGGGTTGAGCAGAACTGGTTGAAGTTTCTACAGCCCATGCAGTACACGATGTCGCTCGGAATTCGGTCCATTCCTGGAAAGACCTGAGGAATGCCTTCAATTGTTTGCCAAAGCATACGTTTTCTCCTGTGAAGTGTGCCTATCGTGAGGCTATAGAAGTTATTGCAGGCCGTCAATGTACACAAGGCTTTGGCCATATCTCTGACTGTCGATACCTTTCAAAGGCGAGATAGAGGTGACTCAGCACATCCCTACAGAAAAGTAGATTGCTCGGGACTCTCAAGTTGTCACTTCTGCTACATCTCGAGTCAATCTTGGAGAAGGTTTGAGCAGGAAGTATAATGACCGACATGGAAAAATACCCCCACATCAAAAAATACGATCGCGAAGTCTTTGGCACGATTATGGGCGAAGAAAAACGCGAGGCAGATGGTCTTGAACTTATTCCCTCAGAGAATTATGTTTCTCGTGCTGTCCGTGAAGCGAATTCCTCAGTATTCACCAATAAATACTCCGAAGGCTATCCAGGTAAGCGCTATTATGGCGGACAGGAGTTTACCGATCAAGTCGAGCGTATCGCAATCAAACGTGCATGCAAGCTCTTTGCTGCAAAGTTTGCGAATGTGCAGCCGCATTCGGGAGCACAAGCGAACATGGCTGTCTATGCCGCACTCCTTCTTCCTGGTGACACAGTACTTGGCATGGACCTTTCGCATGGGGGTCACCTCACTCACGGCTCACCAGTGACACTGCCTGCGAAAATCTATCGCTTTATCCGCTACAAGATGAAAGATACGACGACTGGAGAAATTGACTACGATGCACTACGAAAAGTTGCACTGAAGGAAAAGCCAAAAATTATTCTTGCTGGCTTTTCTGCCTATCCTCGCGAACTCGACTATAAACGTTTTGTGGCAATCGCACGCGAGGTTGGTGCGGTTGCAATGATGGATGCGGCGCATATTGCTGGACTAATTGCGGGGAAGGCCGCGCGTAACCCCTTTCTCGACGGCTTTGATGTTATAACTTCGACAACTCACAAAACCCTGCGTGGTCCACGCGGAGGACTTATCCTTACTCGTGAGAATGAGGAGATTGCAAAAAAGATTAATAAAGCAATATTCCCCGGTACTCAGGGCGGCCCACACATGCATACCGTTGCCGCAAAAGCAGTGTGCTTTGCCGAGGCGCTCCAGCCTTCATTTCGAGTTTACGCAAAGCGAATATTAAAGAACGCGAAAGCAATGGAAAAGGTATTTCGTGCACGTAAGGTGCCGATGGTGACTGGCGGGACATCAAATCACCTCATTCTTGCGGATGTGTGGAGTGCATTTGGAGTTTCTGGAGGTGAGGCGCAGACGCTTCTCGATGGAGTTGGGATAACCCTAAATATGAATTCAATTCCTGACGACACACGCTCGCCGATGGACCCATCGGGAATTCGCTTTGGAACGCCGGCACTCTCAACTCGTGGTATGGGAGAGCGTGAATGCGCCGAAGTTGCAGAGTTACTTTTGAGTGCAATCGAATCACGCAACGACCCCAAAAAACTTGCTCAAATACGCACCCGCACCCGCGCACTTGCACGAAAGTTTCCAATCCCCGAACATTTCACATAACATGGAAAAGAAAAAAATCATTGCAATTCTCGGAATGCCCGGAAGCGGCAAGACGGAAGCGATCGAGTATCTCATCGCGGTGTATCATTTGCCGAAGGTGTATTTCGGAAAAGTCACTTTCGATGAAATGCTGCGGCGCGGACTGGCGATAAATTCTGCAAACGAACGCAGTGTGCGCGAGGAACTTCGCGAAGTACACGGTGAGGACTACTACGCAAACGAGGTCATTAAGATGATAGATAGCAGTGAAGATGGTGAGAATATTCTTGTCGAGAGCCTATATAGTTGGACGGAATTCCAAGTTCTCAAGCGCCACTTCGGTGAGCGACTACATACGGTCGCTATCTATGCATCACCGACACTACGACATCATCGTCTTACGACCCGTCCAATACGCCCACTCTCCAAAGAGGAGGCCGAATCTCGAGATGCAGCCCAAATAGTCCGCCTACAGCAGGGCGGACCAATTGCGGTTGCAGATTACCTCGTCGTTAACGAAGGTGAACTTCCCGAAATGGCCGAAAAACTCGACCAAATTATGAAAGAACTCGAACTTTTAAAGATTACTTAGGAAAATGGAAAAGAAAAATGTCATCGCAATACTCGGCGTCCCACGATCTGGAAAAGTCGAAGCGCTTGGATATTTGATGGCAGTATTTCATCTTCCCAAGGTAAGCTTCGGAAATGTAATACAAAGCGAGCTGCTTCGTCGCGGTATCGCGCCAGGCTATGCGAATGAACGCATGGTGCGCGATGAACTCAGAAATATTCATGGCGAAGACCACTACGCAAACGAAGTCATTAAGATGATTGATGTGAACGATACCAGTGAGAACATCCTTGTTGAGGGCCTTGAGAATTCAGCGGATTATCAAGTGTTAAAGCAGCATTATGGCTCTCGACTACACACCATCACTATTCATTTGCCTGTGCGAAATATTTTCTCAGCATTTATTCATGATGTTGTTCAGGTATTGCGGCTCGAGCGAGGCGGACCTATAGCAGTCACAGACCATCTCGTCGTGAACGAAGGTGATATTTCAAAGATGACTGCAGCCCTCGATATGATCATGCTTGTTCTCGGACTTTGGAAGAAAAGTCTGTAATAACAAGTGAGAGGAAATATCAATTCCTCGGCAATTAACAGCATATTTGCTAGGATACGAACATGGCAATGCCGACAAAAGAAAAAATTGAAGATTTTATTCGCACCGCAGTAGACGGGCTTATCCCATTGGATGTCCTCTTTTCCGTTGAGCGACCAGCAGACTTGGGGCATGGTGATTTTTCGACCAATATCGCAATGGTCGTGGCAAAACGTATTGGTAAAAACCCACGTGAACTCGCAGAAGAAATAGTGATATGTCTAGCCGCAAAGAACGACCCCGATATTCTCACTATTGAGATAGCTGGCCCTGGCTTCATCAACTTCAGACTTGCGAAAGCCTATTTTGTGAACGCACTCAAAGAAGTACTCGCTTTAGGAGACAGCTTTGGCAAAAATCCTACTCTCAAAGGAAAAAAAATCATTGTTGAATACACTGATCCGAATCCATTCAAAGATTTTCATATCGGTCACTTAATGAGCAATGCCGTTGGAGAATCCGTCTCACGTCTTGTTGAGGCTAGTGGCGCAGAAACAAAGCGTGCGTGTTATCAGGGAGACGTCGGCATGCATGTTGCCAAAGCAATCTGGGGAATCGTTAAGTTATCGCAACCTATAGGTACTCCTGGGTATCTACTCAGTGAAGAGGCGTGGGAGAAGTTTCGAGGTGAGGCGTATGCGTACGGTGCAGGGCAGTACGAAGCAGATGCAGCAGTACGGGAAGAGATCCAAGATATTAACAGAAAGATTTACGCTGAACACCAGGATGTGCATGACATGTACCATGCAGGAAGAAAGTGGGAATTAAAAAGTTTTGAGTATATCTATAGACGGCTTGGAACGGCGCACGGAAAAGACACCGCATTCGATTTGTATTTTTTTGAATCTGATACGGGAAATTTTGGAAAAAAAGTTGTCGAAGAGCACCCCGAGATATTCGAAAAAAGTGACGGAGCAGTTGTCTATAAGGGGGACGAAGAACTCGGCCTCCACACACGCGTGTTTATCAACAAAGATGGGTTGCCAACTTATGAGGCAAAAGAGCTCGGTCTTGCGAAGATTAAATATGATACTTTTCCGTACGATATATCCATAGTTATCACTGGCAATGAAATAAACGATTATTTCAAAGTACTCCTCGATGCGATGGCGAAAGTGTTTCCCGATCTTGCCGCAAAAACCGAACACTATTCACATGGTATGCTCCGCCTTCCGTCTGGGAAAATGTCTTCTCGTACTGGAGACGTCATCACCGCAGTTGCGCTCATCGAAGAGACTAAGGCGAAAGCGTTGAAGAAAATTACCAGCGAGGAACTCACTGTCGAAGAAAAGGACAGTATCGCAGAGCAGGTTGCCATCGGAGCAATTAAGTATTCAATATTGCGCCAGGCAAGTGGCAAAGATATCATCTTTGATTTCGAGCAGTCATTATCGTTCGAGGGAGATTCAGGACCCTATTTGCAGTACACCCATGCGCGTATATGCTCACTCTTGGTAAGGGCTGATGGAAAGAAAGCAAATATTGAAAGCATCACCGAAGGAGAGATTCGACCACTGCATAAATATATTTTACGTTTTCCCGAGATAGTAGAGCGCGCAATGCGCGAACGAGAACCGCACTATGTTGCGACCTATCTTATTGAACTCGCGCGGGAGTTTAATTCGTTCTATGGAAGTACAGTAGTACTTGATAATGGAAAAGACGAACCCTACAAACTTGCACTTGTCAGTGCTACAGGAAATATCCTTGAACAGGGACTTTGGTTGCTTGGGATTTCTGCTCCAAAGCGAATGTAAATAAACTAGATGGAAGAGAAACATATAGGACAAAAGCAATTTAAAAACTCTCCTGTCATGCAAGTACGGAAGATAGTTTTCTTTGCCATACTCATGGTCGCGGTTCTGTCATTTCTTTGGCATGACTTGGGGATGCTCGAAGCAAGAGAAGAAGCACGCCAAAAGGAACTTGCTCAAGTGGAGAAAATTTCCAAACTTACGCTCTATCGTGACAGTTTAGTGGCAACTGCTTCAACATCAATTAGTACTCAAGTAAAAGCACCATGAACCCAAACACATCCAACAAGACAACTTGGTTGAGTGGACACATGCTGCTGATGGGAGCAACACTTGTCATCAACATACTTATTGTTGGCTATATCTACCGTTATCATCAGCATGAACTCTCGATGGAGCAAAAGACCTACTACTTACGCTCGTCTGAACTCGACAGTACTGAACATACCCTGAAGCAGGAAATTATTGCACTTGAAGGAGTACAAACATGGGAAGATACGGGATTTACAAAATCTCAAGTCAAATAGCGATACCCCTTTCTTTTTTTTTAAACAAGAATAGAATAGAAATGCCCCACTAAGATGGGGTTTGCGAGTTCCTTCAATCAACCCATAGAAACTGGAGAGCATTCAAATGTCACAACCGAAAGAAACATTGACCTTCTGCGCGACGATTGGCAGCGTCGTCAAGAAGCTCCTGGGGATGCACACCCCCGAAGAGCTCAAGCAAAAGCCGTTCGTCCGCTTGCACGTCGAGACTGTGAAGGGCGAAGTCCACCTCCACTTCAAGCTCGCTCCGCCGGTCATTCTCCCGGCCGACGCAGTCGTCGAATTGGAAGGCACCACCGTCGTCTGCAACCTCGAGCGCTACGATTGGCTCTGCGGTTACGAAGTCAATTTCGACGGCAGCAAGCTACATCACCGCATCGCCGCCTAGGCGTTTCGCGGCAATACCAATGAGGTAAATCCTCCAACTGCACGGCTTCGGCCGTGCAGATTTCATATATATTTTGCAACATCGCCAGAAAACCGATAGTATGACGAATACTATGGAAGATACTGAGGTTAAGGTAGAGAAAAAAGAGTCCTTTCCCGAGCGTGAAGAACGTATTCTCGCTTCATGGAAAAAAAAGCAAATCTTTGAGAAAACCTTGAAAGCAACTGAGGGAAAGGATTCATACGTATTTTATGACGGACCACCATTCGCAACAGGACTCCCGCATCATGGGCACCTACTCCAGGGAACAATAAAAGACCTTATTCCACGCTATCAAACTATGCGTGGTCGCTATGTGCGTCGTGAATGGGGCTGGGATTGCCATGGCCTACCAATAGAGAACCTTATTGAAAAAGAGTTGGGGCTCAAGCATCGTCAAGACATCGAAAAGTATGGTATTGAGGCATTCAATCAGAAAGCACGCGAAAGTGTGATGACTTATGACAAGGAATGGAAATCTATTGTTCCACGCATGGGCCGTTGGGTAGATATGGAGCATGCCTATAAAACCATGGACGCTTCGTATACAGAGAGTATTTGGTGGGCATTTATGACCCTGTATGACAAAAAGCTCATCTACGAGGGGTATAAGTCGATGCATATTTGTCCTCGTTGTGAGACAACACTTGCAGCCTCCGAGGTTGCTCAGGGGTACAAGGACGTCAAAGATATTTCGGTATACGTCAAATTCGAACTTACCGATGAAGCGAATACTTTTCTTATCGCTTGGACTACCACACCTTGGACTCTGCCCGGCAATGTTGCAATTGCAGTAAACCCCGAGATTGAATATGTGAAAGTTTTATTTACCGACGGTGACCACAAGGGGAATACATATGTCATGGCAAAAGAGCGTATGGCGCATACTCTCCAAAAAGCTTCTATTGCGGAAGCCGATGGAAAATCGCACTATGTTGTTTCAACTATTTCTGCAAAAGAGCTGATTGGCAGAGCGTACAAACCAGTTTTCCCTTACTACTCCACTGATAATAAACTTGAGAACCGCGAGAACGGCTGGAAAGTAGTTGCAGCTGACTTCGTCACCACCGACTCAGGCACAGGCATTGTGCATGAAGCGCCAGCATTTGGAGAGGTAGACATGGAACTGGCAAAGAAACTTAAACTTCCATTTATTCAGCACGTTTCGATGGACGGAACAATGAAGCCCGATGTAAAGGATTTTGCGGGACTCTATGTGAAGCCAAAGTCAGATGATGATAAAGAGCGTCTATCCACCGACATTCTCATTCTCAAGTATCTTCAGGAGCATGGAACATTTTTTGCTAAGGAGAATATTCTTCACTCCTATCCACACTGCTGGCGCTGTGACTGGCCACTCCTCAACTACGCTGCATCTTCGTGGTTTGTTGATGTTATAAAATTGAAGCCACGTCTGATAACAGAGAATAATGAAATCAACTGGGTGCCAGAGAATATTAAAAGTGGACGCTTTGGTAAATGGCTTTTGGGCGCGCGCGATTGGGCAATTTCTCGCACTCGCTATTGGGGGGCACCACTACCAGTGTGGAAGTGTAATAAATGCGGCAAAATTGACGTCGTTGGATCGGTTGATGACCTGAAGACGAAAACTCGTGGGTCGGGTAAATATTTTACGATGCGCCACGGTGAAGCTGAGACAAATGTGCGCGGTATATTAAGTTATAAAAAGGAAGACGAGTTTCATCTTACTGAAAAAGGAAAGACTCAGGTAAAAACTTCTTCAACAAAGCTGAAAGAAAAAATTGACGTTATTATTTCTTCACCCCTCTTGCGTACCAAAGAGACTGCCGAGATAGCTGCAGAGGCTCTTGGAATTTCGAAAGACACTATTGTGTACGATGAGCGTATCGCCGAAGTGAATACGGGCGATTTCAGTGGCTGCGGAATAGAGACTTATCGGTCATACTTCTCATCAACGCTTGAGAAATTTGATAAACCTACACCTAACGGAGAAACACTCACGCAAATGAAAAAGCGTATCGGAGATTTTCTTTATGACATCGATCAAAAATATAAAGGAAAAAAGGTGCTCATTGTTGCTCATGAATATTCAGTCTGGTTGATGTATGCGATTGCAAGTGGAGCAACCAATGAAGAGGCGGCAAAAATGCGCGAGCTCGAAGGAGAAGATTATGTAAAAAATGCCGAAATACGTCCTCTTGATTTTGCGCCACTCACTCACAATGACAATTTTGAACTCGATTTTCATAGACCATTTGTTGATAGGATTGCGTATACCTGTTCATGCGAGCTCGGCAAAATGGAGCGTATTCCACACGTGTTTGATTGCTGGTTCGAGTCAGGTGCAATGCCATTCGCACAGTTTCACTACATGGGCGATGAGCGAACCAGAGAAGGGAAGCTGTTCGTAAAAAATTTTCCTGCCGATTTCATTGCTGAGGCTGTCGATCAGACGCGTGGCTGGTTCTATACAATGCTTATTCTTTCTGTTGCGTTGTTTGATCGTTCTGCGTTTAAGAGTGTTATCACTACTGGGTTAATTCTTGCAGAGGATGGGCAGAAGATGTCGAAGAAGTTAAAAAATTATCCTGACCCGTTAGAGCTTGCTGCAAAGTTTGGTGCCGACGCACTCCGTTTCTATATGATTAATTCTCCAGTCGTGCGTGGCGAAGAACTTCGTTTTTCAATGGCAGGGGTAGACGAAGTGTACAAAAAAATTAATCTCCGCATCGACAACGTGCGATCGTTTTATAGCATGTATACAGAGGGACATGTGATATCGCGGACTGCACCCAAGTTATCTCATATTCTTGATCGCTATATTCTCGCGCGATGGTATGAAACGCACGCTGAGGTAACCCATCACCTCGATACCCACGAACTTGATAAGGCAACTCGACCAATTATGCCGTTTCTTGACGATCTTTCGACGTGGTATTTACGCCGCTCTCGCGATCGTTTTAAAAGCGATGATGCTGCTGATGCAAAAAGTGCGCGTGAGGTTACGGGTTGGGTGTTACTTCAGTTTGCACGCATGATTGCACCATTTATGCCGTTTCTCGCAGAAGACGTCTATTTACGTCTTCCAGTAGAGGGGAAAATGGAGAGTGTGCATCTCGAGAGTTGGCCAGAAATCGGTGTTGCTGCAAGTTCAATTCTTGAAGACATGGAACATGCGAGACATGTTGTGACACTTGCACTTGAAGCTCGTGCAAAAGCAGGAATTAAAGTGCGCCAACCCCTTGCCTCGCTACTAGCGCCAAAACTCTCAAAAGAACTAAGGGCTATTGTTGCTGACGAGGTGAATGTGAAGGAGGTAGAAGAGGGGAGCGAAGTAAAACTCGATACCACAATAACTCCAGAACTCAAAGCGGAAGGAGATTTGCGTGATCTCATCCGCACAGTACAGGACTTGCGCAAAAAAGCCGACCTCTCGCCGAGTGACCGCATCACCCTTACAGTCACCAAAGACCACTCTACTATCCTTGAAAAATTTAAAGCCGAGCTCTTACATGCTGTAGGCGCCACGAGTTGCGAGATTTCTGACACTCTTGCTGTGCATAAAGTATCTTCTAGTGCCTAGAGACTAATGACTATATACTGATTTAGTGGCGTATCACATTTATCATACCCCAGCCCTGATTTTGGAAAGTAGGCCATTTGGGGAAGGTGACCGACTTCTCTCTTGTTATACGCGGGAACTAGGGTTAGTTGTTGCTCATGCGAAAAGTTTGCGCGAGATGCGCTCACGGCTTCGTTATGCACTGACTACGTTCGCCCATGCCGAGATAGACCTTATTCATGGAAAGCATGGCTGGAAGCTCATTTCTGCTCGCCCTGTAAATTCACATCGCTCGTTACTCTCCGAACGCGGAAAACGGCTTATTCTCGCTCAGCATGCGGGGCTCATTCGTCGGCTTATTCAAGGAGAAGAGCGACACGAGAGCCTGTTTGATGAAATATGTTCTGCGATTGAATATTTAGATGCTACTCCACATGATGGTGAGTTTCGTGCCGCCGAGCTCCTTTTTGTGGTAAGACTGCTTTCACAATTGGGCTATTGGGAGAATAGTAAAGAGTTTGCACCACTTCTCGAGAGTAATGTCTGGAAAGACCCAGACGCTCTTTTGCTCCTTAAACAGGAACGTCCACGGGTGCTGACGCTTGTAAACTTAGCTCTTCGCGCCACCCAGCTCTAGTGGTTTTCTTTGTCACTCTCCGAGGTGTGGTATAATTTTCTCGAATATGGAAACTGAATATGAAAGTAGTCGCATAGAAAGAGCAAAGAGGGGGCTGTATCGGCCCATCAAAAAAGGCGACGAGGTGAAAGAGGAATATCATCAAGAGCTCACTCCCTCAGAGATTGAGGTTGCCTCTGATTGGGGAGATACAACTATTCTCACTGAACGCAAGCAAGGTAAAAGCTATGGAGCACTACTTCTGAAAATAGTTGTCATTATTGCAATGCTTAGCACAGCCATCTCTGGTGGTTATCTCTTGTATGAAATGATTACCGGAGTTAAACCATCAGATAAAAATATTATCATTACATTTGATGTTCCAGTTGGGATTACACCAGGTACTCCTGCGGACATCACGATAAAAATTGCAAATCAAAATCACGTAGCACTTGAGGCAAGCTACCTCACCGTTGTGTACCCGTCTGGAACACGCGATGCTTCAAACCCAGACAAAGACTTGCGTGACCAGAAGAAATTGCTTGGGGACATCCCCCCACAAGGAGAAGTTGAATTTCACACGAAGGCGATTTTTCTCGGAGAAGAGAACTCGGACAAGGAACTTCGGGCAAGTCTCGAGTTTCGTTTCAAGAACATTAATTCAATATTTACAAAAGATGACGTACGACAAGTTCACCTCGCTGCGTCTCCGATAAATCTTACCGTAGACACCCTTAAAGAGATTAATTCTGGACAGGACATCACGCTCTCAGTGAGTGCTTTTTCCAATACTGTTATGCCCCTTCGGGATGTTCTCATCAAGGTTGAATATCCACTTGGCTTTACATATACCGACGCTGACCCCAAGCCAACTTTTGGAAATAATGTATGGCGAATTGGAACGATGGAGTCTGCTTCTCGTTTGGGAATCAAAATCCGCGGTGTTCTTGTTGGAGAAGATACACAAGAAACCGTATTTCGCACCTCAGTTGGAGCTGGCGCAGATCAAACCGCCCGTGATGTCGCTACACTATATGGAAAGGTGCTCTCTGGCGTGCTATTGCAGCGACCTTTTATTGGTATTGATCTCACCATCAATGGAAAGCAAGCTGAAGATGCCGTTGCTCAGTTTGGCAGGGCAGTCGTGGGAAGAGTGAATTGGAAGAATAATCTTTCTACAAAAGTTACCAATGCGCAGATTGAAGTCCACTTAAGTGGAGTCGCACTTGACCGAGCAACCGTTAAGCCTTCGGAGGGAGGTTTTTTCCGCTCTTCTGATGACACAATTTTTTGGGATGAACGTGGTGATGCAAAACTTGCAGACATAGAGGCAGGAGGAAGTGGGGCAGTATCATTTAGTTTTATGCCCATGCCATCTGTGACAAACAAAAAATTACTTACGAATCCCGTTATTACTACTGATGTTACCGTACGTGGCAAACACTTTTCTGTAAGTGGTGTGCCAGAAGAGATTAAAACTGAAATCACTAAAAATGTTAAGTTAACCTCGCAAGCACAGATTGCCACACACTTGAAGCATTTTGTTGGGCCTATTGCGAATAGGGGTCCTATTCCTCCAAAGGTTGACCAAGAGACCACGTATACTGTTGTTTTTGATATCATCAATACCTCGAATGCAATAAAAAATGCGCAAATCACAGCGGTAATTCCATCTTATGTTTCATGGGGAGGTGCGATCTCACCCGCAAATGAGAATATGACATTCAATCAATCAAACAACACCGTCACCTGGGCAGCAGGTGATATCCCCGCTGGTACTGGCATAAACTCTCCGCCGCGTGAAGCTGCATTTCAGATAGTACTTCTGCCAAGCCTCAGTCAGGTTGGAACAAAGCCGTTTCTGCTAAAGAAAATCCTTTTTGAAGGAGTTGATTCATTTACTAATCAGACACTTTCACAGGAGCAAGCAGACATGACGACTATCCTTGATGCAGACCCTCGGGCAGCTGAAAAGAGTGAACTTGTTATTCCATAGCTACCGACTTTCTCTTTCCTCCACCTCACAAATTGTGTAGGATAGCTTTATGACTGAAAAGAAGCTAATGGATAATGAGCGAATGGAGGCGATTATCTCACTCGCCAAGCGGCGTGGCTTTATCTACCAAGGTTCTGAAATCTACGGTGGCCTCGCAGGCACATGGGATTATGGTCCACTCGGAGTCACACTAAAGAAGAATATTGAGAATATCTGGTGGAATTTGTTCGTTGATGGCCGCGAGGACATGTATGGCATTGATGCTGCCATATTAATGAATCCAAAAGTTTGGGTTGCGTCAGGACATGTTGGGGGCTTTGCTGATCCGCTTGTCGAAGACCTAAAAACAAAGAAACGCTATCGAGCCGACCACTTGCTCGAAGAAGCAGGTGTCGACGTGAAGGGGATGTCACTCTCGGATATGGATATAGCCATGAAAAAGCATGGAGTAAAGAGTCCTGACAAAAATGAACTTGGTGAAGTACGTCAGTTCAACATGATGTTTAAAACCCAAATCGGCGCCACAGAGGATGCGGGAAGCGTGTCGTATCTCCGCCCCGAAACTGCAGGTGGAATGTTTGTGAACTACAAGAATGTTGTTGATTCATTTCATCCGAAACTCCCGTTTGGACTCGGGCAGATAGGCAAGGCGTTTCGAAATGAAATTGCTCCACGTGATTTTATTTTCCGAGTCCGCGAGCTTGAGCAAATGGAAATCGAGTATTTCATCAGAGGTGATACCTGGAAAGAATATTTTGAACAGTGGCGAAATGAAATGTGGAAATTTATCGAAACCATTGGACTTGCAAAAGAGAAGGTGCACGAGCTTGAAGTTGCCGATGCAGATCGTGCACATTATTCAAAGCGCACTATCGACTTTGAATATGATTTTCCATTTGGGCGCAAAGAGCTTTACGGTCTCGCCTATCGTGGCGAATTTGACCTCAAGAGTCATCAAGTAGGAAGTAAGGTAAATCTTGAATATTTTGACGAAGAAACGAAAGAACGCTTTCTTCCTCACGTGATTGAGCCATCGTTTGGTCTTGGAAGAACCATACTTGCCGTACTTGCGGAGGCATACACTGAAGACTCCATGGGAGGGGAGAAGCGCACCTATTTGAAATTTAATACCGCGGTCGCACCAGTTTTAGTTGCAGTGTTTCCCTTGTTAAAGAACAAACCAGAACTGGTTGCAAAGGCACGTGAGGTGTACACTATGCTCCGAAAAGAACTCGGCGGGAGGGTGATTTTTGATGACAACGGCAACATTGGTAAGCGTTATCGAAGGCAGGATGAAATCGGCACACCGTTTTGTATTACCGTTGATTTTGATACCCTCGGCGAAAACCCAGAGCAGAAGGACACCGTGACGCTGCGTCTGCGCGACTCAGGCGAGCAAAAGCGCGTATCCATCGAGGATATCAGTAATTTATTGAAGAAATAGACGAAGAATGAAGAGGTGACCACCTCTTTTTTCTCGTGTATACTCTAATCTCATGAAAAAACCAACCACCATCAAGCTTGAAAACGGGCTACGTGTACTGCTTATTCCAATGCAAGAACAAGTCACCGCGACCGCACTTGTTCTAGTTGAGACTGGTTCGAAATATGAGAGCAAAGATAAAAATGGAATTTCCCATTTTCTCGAGCATATGTGTTTTAAGGGTACGACCAATCGTCCCACACAACAAATTATTGCCGAAGAGCTCGATAGACTTGGGGCTGAGTTCAATGCGTTTACGATGCGGGAGTGCACTGGCTACTACGTGAAAGTTGCAGCCGAGTATCTTCCTCGGGTACTTGATTTACTCACGGATATTTATAATTATTCGCTGTTTAAACAGGAAGACATAGATCAAGAGAAGGGCGCAATTGTTGGTGAAATTGATATGCATGAGGATATGCCAATGAGGAAGGTGCATGACCTTTTTATGAAACTCGTTTATGGTGACCAACCTGCAGGTTGGGAAATCGCAGGACCCAAAAAACTGGTAACAAGGTTTACTCGTGAAGATTTTCTTCGCTATCGAAATGCACACTATGTTCCGAGTGCAACTACTGTGGTAGTGGCAGGTAAATTTGACGTAAAAAAAACCAGCGCTTTTATTTCAAAAACACTTGGTAGAGTGAAACGAAGTCCAAAAGCAAGCAAGCGAAAGGTGGTAGATACCCAAGTGAGAGCAAAAGCGCTACTTCTCTACAAGGAATCAGACCAGACCCATCTTGTGCTTGGGGTACGAAGTTTCCCTCTTTCCCATCCATCGTATTATCCACTGATGGTTCTTTCGGGCATTTTGGGGACGGGGATGAGTTCACGCTTATTCCAAAAAGTTCGAACTGAAATGGGACTTGGATATTACGTTGGGGCGTCAAATACTGCATTCACTGACCATGGACTTTTTGCAGCCTCAGCTGGGGTAGTAAATGAACGTGTCAAAGAGGCAGTGTCAGTGATTGTAAAAGAATTTGCTAGGCTCAAAGACGAACAAGTTGGCGAAGATGAACTTGCTAAAACAAAAGATATGCTTGCAGGTGGGCTTGTGCTTGGACTTGAATCTTCCGACGAAATTACCGAGTATTACGGCTTTCAGGAAATCCTACGCAAGAAACTTGCTACCCCTGAGGAGGTGATCACAAAGATTCGCAAGGTAACGGCAAAAGAAGTACAGAAAGTGGCACAACAGATTTTTATCACAAAACATCTGAATTTGGCCCTGATTGGTCCATGGAAAGACAAAAAGGATTTCGAAAAACTCCTCAAGTTCTAAAATTTAGAATTCATAGATATCCGTAAGGCATCATCAAATAGCCTCAATTGCGAGGCGCGGAGAAACGGCAAGGAAGACGTACTTCATAGTACGTTGACCGAGCCGTCGAGGCTCCGCAACAAAGCAGGTGGGGTTATTTGGTGATGCTGTTAATGTGCTATTATGGGGAAATGAAGAAAGACGAACTAGGGGACTATAACATCACTATCTCGACCGGCACCATCCTTCGTACCATCCTCGTACTTGGGCTTTTTGCCACAATTTGGTACCTACGCGACATCTTCCTCGTTGTTCTCACTGCTATTATTCTTGCCTCTGCGCTAGAGCCTGCTGTACGTTTTTTTATCAAACATAATATCCCACGACTGCTCGGGCTTGTGTTTGTCTACGCGCTTGGTGCGGGAATGTTTGGTGCAATTTTCTACTTCTTTGTCCCCGCACTACTCGATGATATTACCCGTATTGCTGATGTTGTTCCTAAGTATGTCGATGTCTCTACTCTTTGGAGCCCACTTTCTGGTGGAAGTGATATTACTGCGAGTATGAGCAATGTAGGGAAGAGTGGCAATTTACTCGAAGTCATTAAGGGTAGTCTTGCAGAAGGTGGCGCACTGAAATCTTACAGTGTTTTTTTTGGAGGATTTCTTTCCTTCATTCTCATCATTGTATTGTCATTTTATCTTTCTGCTCAAGAGCATGGTATTGAGAATCTTCTTCGTCTCGTTACTCCGACAAAGTCGCGCGCATATGTTCTCGATCTCTGGCGTCGCTCGCAGACAAAGATTGGTCTTTGGTCGCAGGGGCAAGTGCTTCTTGGTGTACTTGTCGGCATGTTGGTATTTCTCGCGATGACACTTATGGGAATTCCTTCCGCTCTTTTTCTTGCTTTAATCGCCATGGTGTTTGAGCTCATTCCTGTTTTTGGGCCGATTCTCTCTGCAGTTCCAGGATTGGTTATTGCTTTTAGTAGTGGAATTAACCCACCAGGCAACTTAGTTAGTCTTGCGATAGAACCTGGTATTAAAGCTGCATTGATTGTCACACTCGTATACTTTTTTATACAACAATTTGAGAGTCACCTCATCTACCCATTGGTTGTTCGTAAGGTGATAGGCATCCCGCCTGTTCTTGTTATTCTCGCACTTGTCATTGGGTTTAAGGTTGCAGGCTTTCTCGGGGTGATACTTTCGATACCCATTACGGCAATTTTGATGGAGTTTATTAGCGACGTCGCCAAAGAAAAAAAGATCTTCGAGGACTAATCTTCCAGTTTTTGCGCATTACATCGTTGCCTGCGTCACAACTTCACTCGCTTTAACTCAAAGTACAGCTCATGAAGATTGCATCCTAGGCGCCTCGTACTGCATCAAAAATTGAAAGATTAGTAGAAATAATTACATACTTTTTTGTCCAGACCTGCTTGCCCCGTGGCAAGATGTTTTCATTGTTGCTTCGGGGTGCTAGCATGTCTTTATGAGTGAGAAGAATAATATCTACATTACGACAACATTGCCCTATGTGAATGCAGAACCACACGTAGGATTTGCAATGGAAATAATACGGGCTGATGTGCTCGCGCGCTACTATCGGCTCAACGGCAAAAAAGTGTTTTTTAATACCGGCACCGATGAGCATGGCGCAAAGATAGCCGAGGCAGCAGAAAAGGAAGGAGTAGACCCAAAGAGCTATACCGACCGTTATGCAGGAAAGTTTCAGGAGCTGAGGGGAGTGCTCGGACTCTCAGTAGATAACTTCATTCGCACTACCGATGAGCACCATGTCATGGCTGCACAGGAGTTCTGGAAAAAATGTCTCGCAAATGTAAACGAGCGCGGTGAGTCTGATATCTACAAGAAACTCTATCGAGTAAAATATTGCGTGGGCTGTGAGCTTGAAAAGACCGACTCTGAGTTAGTTGAAGGAAAGTGCCCACTGCACCCCAATCGCGAACTCGAAATCCGCGAAGAGGAGAATTATTTTTTTCGCTGGTCGCGCTATCAGAAACCGTTACTTCAATTGTACGAAGAAAATCCGAATTTAGTAATCCCCGATTTTCGGGGCAATGAAGTGCGCGCATTTGTCGAACGAGGACTTGAGGATTTTTCTATTTCACGCTTAAAGTCAAAGATGGCATGGGGTGTTCCTGTTCCTGGCGATGATGACCATGTCATGTATGTCTGGTTCGATGCATTGGTGAATTATATTTCCGCAATAGGTTGGCCTCTCGATATGGGAAAATTTAATTCGTGGTGGCCAGTTATCCAGTACTGTGGCAAGGACAATAATCGCCAGCAGTCGGCAATGTGGCAAGCAATGCTCATGTCCGCTAAACTTCCCAATTCTAAGCATGTCATAATTGACGGATTCATCACCTCAGGAGGACAAAAAATGTCGAAGTCACTTGGTAACGTGATTAATCCTTTTGATGTCATCGAGGTGTATAAAGCAGTGACGCCTTTTCCTGAAGATGTACTCCGTTTCACGCTTATGAATGATGTTCCTGCGTTTGAAGATGGTGACCTCACTATGGATTCAATCAAAGCGAGTTATAGCGCGAATCTCCAAAATGGTATTGGTAATCTCGTCAGTCGTATTATGAAGATGGCGACCACCCACATTGATAAGCCCGTGAATGTAGTGGAACCTCTCCCACATACAAAAATTGATGATGCTATTGCAACCTTTGATGGAAAAAAAGCACTTGAGTACATTATGGGAAGTGTGCGTGAGCTCGATGGCTATATTCAAGAGACTGAGCCGTTTAAGCTGGTGAAGACAAATCCCGAAGATGCGCAAGTGCTTATTGTGGAAATGGTTGAGCGTCTCAACTCGATTGCAATGTTACTTCGACCATTCCTCCCAAATACCGCTGAAGAAATATTGCGCTTGATTCGCTTGCACCAGATGCCAGAGAAGCCGCTGTTTAATCGTTTGCCGTAGTAATGTCATGAGTACCGAATATTTCGATATTCACTCGCACCTCAACGACAATCGCTTCACTCCTGACATTGGGGAGGTACTACTGCGTATGCGTGAGTCAAAAACACTAAGTATCGTAGTTGGTACGGATATCACAATGTCTGAGCGCGCAATAACTCTCGCAGAAGAAAATCTAGATCTCTGGGCGACTGTTGGGCTTCATCCGACCGACAATGACAAAGAGGAGTTTGATGTGGACACCTTCAGCAAGATGGCCGCGCATCCACGAGTTGTAGCGATTGGAGAATGTGGACTCGACTACTATTGGCCAGAGCATGACGCATGGCCAAAAGGGGAAAGAGAAGAAAAGTATCGCCAACGCGAACTTTTTGAAAAACATATTGCTGTCGCCATATCATCAGGGAAGCCACTAATGATTCATGGTAGGCCAACCAAGGGGAGTATGGACGCATACGAGGATATTCTCTCAATACTCAAACAGCACAAAGCCATTCGTGGTAATATCCATTTCTTTGTTGGCAATGTCGAGATTGCGCGCAAATTCTTGGATATCGGATTTACCATGTCATACACTGGAGTTCTCACCTTTTCTAGTGACTATGATGAAGTAGTCCGCTATATTCCTTTGGACAAAATCATGTCTGAGACTGATGCTCCTTATGTTTCCCCAAAGGCGTATCGGGGCAAACGCAATGAGCCTTCCTTTGTTTGTGAAACTGTAAAGCGCATTGCCACGATAAAAGGCGAAAACGAGGAGAAAGTAGCGGTAACCTTGGTTGAAAACGCATTTCGCGAATTTTGCTTGAAATAACGATAAATTTGCGAAATTGTATTTATACCACGTCAGCGACTTTGTCTTTTGGGATATGATTTACGTGCGGCAGGAGCGCAATCCCCAAGGGGCTGTACTCTTGTACTGCCCCTTGGGGTGAGCACCGACAAACGCAAATAATGCCCAAAAAGAAGGCCGGAATCTCTTTTGACACCACACCCCTTGTCTGGTAGTATCCGTTAATTATGACAAATAAAGAAATAAGTATCGAAGCCATCCCGAACGATCCTAAGATCTACGAAATCGGCTTTCATATCGTACCCACTGTCCCAGAGGACGGCGTTGGCGCGCGCGTTACGGCGATCCGTGACGTTATTGAAGGTAAGGGCGGACATGTTATCGGGGATGAATTTCCTCGTCACATGGACCTCACTTACGCAATGACGAAGATAGCAGCAAATAAGCGCTCACTTTACCGCAGTGCATATTTTGGCTGGACGAAGTTTGAGGTTGATCCTAAAGAGATAAAGGCCATCGAAGAAGGCCTCAAGGCGGATGACCACATTCTCCGTTTTATTCTGGTCAAGACTGTTCGGGAGAACACTATGGCTCCAAAGAAAGCACTTCAAGCAAAGCGCGAGGATGGTGTAGAGAAGATTGTCCGCGAGGAGAAAGTAGAAGAGAAGCCCGCACTTTCAGAAGAAGAGCTCGACAAGACTATTGAGGATTTAGTGATTAGTTAAATATTTTTATCTTTAAAAAATAGAGAAGCTCAAACATGCAGACTTGGATGAAGTTTACTGGCGGAGTCGAGAAAGTTTGCGAGATGTACTTGGTGGTACATTGAACAAACTCTCGGAGACGACAACAGCAAAATTCGCCAAGTATGGATGTTTTAAAATATCTATCACAAAACAGCTATGTATATTAATAAGGCTATGATTTACGGGAATCTCACGAGAGATCCTGAGATGCGCGCACTTCCAAATGGTACCCCAGTTACCTCTTTCTCAGTCGCTACCAATCGGGTATACAAAGACAAGAATGGAGCAAAGCAGGAGTCAGTCGATTTTCACAATATCGTTGTGTTTGCTCGACAAGCTGAAACCGTAGCACAGTACTTACGCAAGGGTTCACCCGTATTCGTTGAAGGGCGCATTCAGACTCGTTCGTGGGATGACAAAGATGGTACAAAAAAATATCGCACAGAAATTATTGCCGATACCGTACAGTTTGGACCAAAAGGAAGTGGGGCGACTGGTGGCAGTGTCGTGAGTGGGGGAGAGCATGCGGCGGGGGCAGCATCAGCAAGCTCGAAATCCGCTCCACGCCAAGGAGCTCAGCAACCAGCAGAAGCACTCGACACAATTGAATACCCCGATGAAGATATCAACCCTGACGACATTCCGTTTTAGCGGAAACTGTAATTTTGGCGAATTTCATCATTGTAGTCATCATCGGGTTGGTTCAATGTACAAGAGTACATCTCACCAACAACTTCTCGACCACAATGCGAACTTTGCTCAAAATTCCAATTCCCGTGACGTGCTTATAACATCAAACTTAAACTAAAATTATTATGAAGAAGCAACAAGATTATCTCTCAGCAAATAATATTAAATATGTCGACTACAAGGATGTGGAACTGCTCCGCATGTTCCTTACCCCACACGGACAGGTGATGACCTCGCGCCGTACGGGTCTTTCTGCCAAGCAGCAGCGTGCACTCGCCTTGGCGGTAAAGCGGTCACGCTTTATGGGACTCCTGCCTTACATTGCTGCGTAAAAAGCAAGCACTACAAAAAAACACTCCGATTAGGGGGTGTTTTTTTGGTTGAACTTAAATAGAAGACTCTAAGTAATCGTTGAATCGGTCTTTTAGGGCAGATATTACATCCTCTTTTTCAAAGAATGCTTTTTGATCAAACAAATCCCATCTCTGCCCCTCAGTTAACGCTATTTTTTCGACGTCAGTTTTTGATATATTGGCAACCATAAACCACGCCTTTTGGCTCGGGTCTTTCTGTGCAGGATAATCTTTTTCCCAAATAAATGAATTAGGATTAAGATTTATCCCTAACTCCTCTCGTACTTCTCGCGCCGCACATTCTTGTGGTGTTTCGTCACCCTCACGTCCTCCACCAGGGAAGTCCCACATATTTGCATTAAATAAACCTGGCTTATTGTCACGAAGATGCATCACTAGCTTATCTTCACAGAGAAGCGCAACTTTTACACCATGAAATTCCATGATCAAAGTATATCAAAGTTTTAGCGAAAGCATTTTTGGGCAATTTTAAGGACTACAAAAGATTTTTCTTATAGTGCGAGGCGGAACCGAGGACGGCTTACGAGATGTACTTTGCGGTACATTGAGTAAGCATCTACGGGTGACAACGAAGCAATATATGAAAAAGGTTTGTAGTTCAGGCCTTTTCGACGCGTTCGGTGTATTCACCAGTATCAGTATTGATGCGTAGTACGTCTCCCTCATTGATGAACATGGGAACGTTTACCGTCGCACCAGTCTCAAGCGTGACTATCTTGGTGGCGTTACCAGAGGTGTTGCCGCGTACGGCTGGCGCTGACTCCGTCACTTTCAGCTCCACTTTGATAGGGTAGCGTAGACCGATAATGTTGCCATTGAAGGTGGTTGAGTCAATGATAGTATTTGGCTTGATGTACTTGATGTTTACTCCAAGCTGGGCGTCAGTGAGCTTAAACCGGTCTGCAGGGTCCTTTGCGTCGCAAAAGGTATACTCGCCACGGTTGAGGAAAAGGTACTTGACCTCCCTTGTTCCCATATCAGCCTCTTCGGCCTTCTCAAACTGATGGAACACCACTTCTTTCACACTACCAGAGAGCAAATTTTTTACCTTGGTGTGGTTCACTGGACGTGATTTCTGTTTTTGAAATACGTGGGCGTCTAACACTTCGTAAGGCTGGTCATCAATAAGGATGATCTTTTTTGGCAATATTTCACTGTATGTAAGCATAGGGGAGTGATGAAGAAATTCGTTCTTAAATATGAATTTTAATGATTTTTTGTGCAAAAAAGTTTTTTCAAAACGATGCGTATAAGCTGGCGCGAGGGTGGATGTTTGGAAAAACTTTTATAGCCGGAAAAGCAGGAAATTCATAAGAACAAATTTCTGAATCGCGACTAACGGCTATTCTAAGCCGTATTTTGAAAAAAGGCAAGTTGTGGCATATTGCTACATTTCCACAAAAAAGCTGGTTATAGAAATCACAGTAAGAATATTTTAGAGTTTGTTAAAAATCGATGGGATGCGAGGCGGAGTCGAGGACAGCTCGCGAGATGTACTTTTAGGTACATTGAGCAAGCATCCGGAGACGACAACAAAGCAGGCCGCGATTTTGGCAAACTTTTCACAATGACTTGCACAAGTACAAATTCTATTACATGATAAAGGCAATGTTACTGGAAGAACAACAGGAGAATATTGAAGAACTCGCCGACGAGGTGTTGCTCCTGCGCTCGCTCGACCACCCGAGCCTTTTTGCTATTCTTGTGAAACGCTACCAAGATGCATTTATCCGAAAGGCAGAGAGTGTGGTGCGTAGCCGTGAAGAGGCCGAAGATATAGTTCAAGAGACTTTTACCAAAATATACTTTAATGCGCGCAGGTTTCAGCCTGTTCCGGGAGCCACCTTCAAGTCTTGGGGGTATAAAATACTCATGAATACTACTTTTACTCACTACCAGAAGTTGAAAAGGAAAGGAGCACTACACGTAGAGCTTGAGCCAGAATTCTACGAGACACTCCCAGATCCCGCTAATTATTCTCACGAAGACAGTATGCGCGACTACGTTGCCTCATTTCTCTCGCGGATGCCTTCCCAGTTAGCAAAACCACTTCGTATGCATTTCATTGATGAATACTCTCAAAAAGAGATAGCAGAGATGGAGGGATCAACGGTATCAGCAGTAAAGACCAAGATATATCGTGCAAAGCGTGAATTTCAGAAATTGCTCGATGAGAGCGGTGCGTCATCATAGAGATTCAATTTCCAAAGGCAACCTTTGAGAATTGAGAAGTGAAAAGGTTGCCTTTGGAAACAGCATCAGAAAACAAAAAACATATGGACCAAATATTGGAAAAAAGAAATAAGGCACTCACTGCGCGAATCATGCGACGAGTCTATGTTGTTGCAGCAATTCGCTACCTACTTCACCCAGTATTTCTCAAATCACTCATTGCCGTTGTGTTTTTCTGGCGCACGACTGCGTATGTGTCGTACACCCATGTAATCGCAAATTCACCAAGCATTTTTGATTTACGGGGTGACATCCATTTTTACAGCTCAGCACTCGCGAACGCTGAATCGAGCGCTATCGCGCTCCTCTTGGCTGTGGGAGCACTGGTGGTGTGGATTAGTTTCGACATGTCGAGTAAGCGTTCACAAGCGTGGATTTAGTTCTGCAAAAACATACTGTTTGGAATTCTTGAATCTATTCATAACAAAACAACGCCGCAAGGTGTTGTTTTGTTTCTCTGCTCCCAGGCATCCAAGGTTCGACCTTAAGAGTCATGAATTTAAAGGACGAACCTTGAGAATCTGATACTAGCTCTGCATCCGCATTTCCTTATCTCTTATTTCCTATCTCTTATATCCTGCCTTTCATCCTTATCTCTATTCCGGACTATTACTATCATCTAAGTCTTCTTTACTAGGCGCAATCGAGAACGAACTGTCTTCCTTCATTTTCTTTTGAATTTCCTTGAGAATATCTTTCGAGATGGTTTTATTCTCACGCAGGAAAAGGCGCGCAGAGTCATATCCTCGTCCAAGCTTCACTTCTCCGTACGAATACGATGAGCCAGATTTCGTGATAATACCGTATTTCTCCCCAAACATCAGAAGTTCTGACTCTCGGGAAATTCCCTCATTGTAGACAAGGTCAAATTCCGCTTGCTTGAAAGGAGCAGCAACTTTATTTTTAACCACCTTCGCTCTTGTACGGCTACCGATGACATCCTCTCCTTTTTTTATTTGCGCAATTTTGCGAATGTCGATGCGCACAGAGGTATAAAACTTCAGTGCTTTTCCTCCTGGGGTAGTCTCTGGATTGCCAAACATCACGCCAATTTGCATACGAATTTGGTTGATGAAAATGACGACGGTGTGAGTTTTTGAAACAATAGCGGTGAGCTTCCTTAGTGCTTGTGACATTAGTCTCGCCTGCTTTCCGACATGTTGCGCTCCCATGTCGCCCTCAATCTCATCTTTGGGAGTGAGTGCAGCAACAGAGTCTATGACGATAACAGAAAGGTTGCCTGAACGCACAAGTGATTCGCAGATTTCCAGTGCTTGCTCACCAGTATCTGGCTGCGAAACAAGCAGTTGGTCAATTTTTACCCCTAGCTTCTTAGCGTACTCAGGGTCGAGTGCATGCTCTGCATCGATAAACGCTGCAATTCCTCCTTTCTTTTGGGCTTCTGCAACCACATGAAGTGCGAGCGTTGTTTTTCCAGATGATTCTGGTCCAAATATTTCAATGATACGCCCCTGAGGGATACCACCGACGCCGAGTGCGTGGTCGAGTCCAATAGAGCCGGTAGAGATTGCATCCACGTTTACCTTCGGTTGGTCACCAAGTTTAATAATCGCTCCTTCGCCAAACTTTGTCTGGATTGATTTAATGGTTGCTTCAATACCAACTGAGCCACTGCGCTCCGCTTCAGACTTTTCCTTTTTTACCTTTTTTACAAATCCTGCCATGATAGATTTTTCTTAATAATTAATTGTGTCGGTTTCACTCGCGTTTCGGTTTGTTGAAGAAGAAATTGGAGGAGTAAGAAGGGCGGGGCTTGTTGTTCCGCTCCATATTACTCCTACCGTTTTCCTTTCCTCACGACCGTCGGCGTCTTTTGCTGCTAGTTCAATTATATTATAGCCAGGGAAGAGCAACAATTGTTCATCGAAATTTCCAGAGAGGTCAACAAATATCCCCCTTCCGTCAAGGGTAAGCTCTTTTGCGCGCTCGACTTTTCCGCGGACATGGAGCAGTGGGGTGAAAATCTCGTCGCCGTCGTGGGGGTTAAGGAGGGTGATAGTTGGTCCCGCAATAATTCCTCGTGATTGGAAGTACGCATAGTAAAAAATACTCCCGATGAACAAAAGTATGACTGCCACAGAAAACATACGTTTGATGTTCCAATTCATTACTCTATATATACACGACAGAGGGGAGTATGTGACGTTGACTTCATAGAAATGAATGATATGGTAATTACTGGTTTTGGTGAGTTCACGCTCGTAACAGAGGAGAGTTCCATGTATCGCCCGAATTACATCCCTTTTGCGTTTCTGGCAATGACCGCATTTGCTTTTTCAGCATCAAGAAGCTTCGGCTGGCTTCCGATGGAGCTCTCGGTGGGGAGTGAGCCCATACCCGTCGGCAAGAGTAGTCGTGGCAACGCTGCGTTTCGCCGCTCTGCGGCAAAGAAGAAGCAGAGGCGTATTGCCCGCACACGCAACAAATGAGGGTCATCGAGCATTCCCCAAGACCGCACCCAAGAGGAAGGCGGTCTTTGTTTTGGTCGATGAATTTTAAGTTCTACCGCAACAGACTAAGGGTTGCCCTTAAGAATTTTGCTACCAAGGGCGACCCTTGGAGAATTTGGCTGTTTTTTTACCCACCTCAGCCACTCCAAAGACCTCCTTTGGACAGCATTTCCTCCCTCCCGCATTTAAACTTATCTCTTATCTCATATTTTCTGTCTCTTACTTCTGTTACAATGACTTCATGTACGAACACCACAAAAGCCCACTCCTCCATCCAAGACTTTTTGTTCGTCGCATGCTTACAAGCGTTGCTACGGGTTCGATGGTTATCCTGACTTCGCTTTGCTTGGGCATGCTTGGTTACCACTATTTCGAGGACCTCAATTGGGTAGACTCATTTGTGAATGCGGCGATGATTCTCGCTGGCATGGGGCCGTTCTCCGAACTACAAAATGATTCCAGCAAGATATTCGC
Source organism: bacterium (assembly GCA_043717905.1). Classification (GTDB taxonomy): domain Bacteria; phylum Patescibacteriota; class Minisyncoccia; order Phycocordibacterales; family UBA6899; genus MHLP01. The sequence continues at coordinate 29,658 of JAYSWT010000093.1, forward strand.
AGGTTGGTACGCTCTCTATAGTGGTTTTGCGCTCGTGACTACTATCGGTATTATCTTCGCGCCCATCGTTCATCGCTTTTTGCATAGTTTCCATATCGAGGAAGGAAGGACTTCCACCGAATAACAAAAAAAGAACGCATTGCATTCTTTTTTTGCACTCTATATATAGAGAAGGTTAGAGATAGGACTATTCTTCTTTGGGAGGGGAGTCTCCGTCTCTCATTAAGACTTCACGCGGTTTTGCCCCGTTTCCTGGGCTTATCACACCACGCTCCTCGAGCACGTCCATCATCCGCGCCGCTCGTGCGTAGCCGAGGCTAAGTCTGCGTTGTAAAAATGAAGTTGAGGCCTTGCCTGTAGTGATCACGAGCTCCTTTGCTTCATTGTATTTATCATCATCCTCCTCCCCATCACTTCCCGAAAGCGCTTCCTCAGGAATTCCAAAGAATGCATTCTTGTTTTCGGTATTCGAGAGATTAATTTCATCCCCTAGCGTTCCGTCATAGTGGTCTTTGAGGAATTTGACCACACTCTTCACCTCGGAATCTGAGATAAATGCTGATTGTAAGCGGATTGGCTTCGGTAGTTCTGCGGAGAGATAGAGCATGTCTCCTGCACCAAGGAGGTTCTCTGCACCCGAAGCGTCCAGAATAGTTCGCGAGTCTATCTGTGATACCACCTGGAGGGCAATACGTGCAGGGATATTCGATTTAATCAGACCGGTAATAACATTTACCCGCGGACTCTGAGTGGCGATGATGAGGTGGATACCAACTGCACGGCTTTTTGCCGCCAAGCGGTTGATTGATGCCTCAAGTTCGCGAGGGTATGCCTGCATGAGGTCTGCGAGTTCGTCGATGATAATCACCATATAGGGCATGAGCTCGGGAAGATCTGGCTCTTCACCGTTCTTGAATCTACCTTCTGCTTTCTCTTTCTCGTACTTTTCCAGTGCGGGTTGAAGCACTGTTTCGTGGTAGGACTTAATATCGCGGCATTTTTCATCGAGCAGGACATCGTAGCGTCTATCCATTTCTACGGTCGCCCACTTGAGGGTAAGGAGGACTTTCTTGGGCTCAATAATGACTGGAGTGAGGAGGTGGGGGATACCATTGTATGCAGTAAGTTCGACTCGCTTTGGGTCCACCATAATGAAACGCAGCCGCTCTGGTGAGTTTCTATATAATAGAGAGGTAATAATGGTGTGAATAGTTACCGATTTGCCCGCACCAGTCGCACCCGCGACGAGAATGTGTGGCATTTTTGCGAGGTTCACAAAGTGCGCCGTACCAGAGATTCCTTTCCCAAGTGGCACAAATAGGGGATTCGGGTTCTCGCTCCATGTTGGGTCAGAGAGTAGTGACCCAAGTCCGACTGTCGACTTGCTCGTGTTGGGAATTTCTATTCCCACCAAAGACTTCCCAGGGATGGGAGCTTCGATACGAATAGGTGCTACGGCAAGTGAAAGTTCGAGATCATGCTGGAGCGCAGTAATCTTCGATAGTCGTACTCCCTCAGCGGGCTTGAGTGCATAGCGGGTAATAGAAGGTCCAGGAGAAATCTCGTCCATTTCGACGGCAATCCCAAAATTCTGCAGAGTGCGTTTGATGATGTTTGAGTTTGCATTGATGTTACCAGAGCCAGGCTTCCCCTTGTCGCCTGCAAGTAGCGCAAGTGGGGGAGGGGTGTACTCAGTATGGAGATTTGAATTAAATCGGAAAGGTACCTCATCAGATTTCTTTTCAATCACTCGCTCTACCACCTTGGTAAAGAGCGATGGCTTCACCGCTACAGCTGGCACAGGTTCCTCCTCCTCTTCTTCCTCGGCTTCCTCCTCTTCCGCACTTTCCTCCTCTGCCTCCTCACTATCATCATCTTCGTACTCCTCTTCCTCAGCATCTTCAACCTCGACTCCCTTCTCGCGCTTAAAGAGCTTAAAGAATGAGAACATAAAACCAAGGTGGAGTGGAGTGTCGAACAGTATCATCACTGCAACCAAAAGTATTGCTGCGAAAATTATTCCCGTAAGGAGAGGGGCGAACAATCCCACCATTGGCGACATGATGTAGTAGCCTATCCAACCGCCAAGTCCTGCGATCCCACTTCCGCTATCTGCAAGAGAAAATAAACCGAGTGTCGAGATGAGGAAAAATGGACCAGCGATAAGTGCGGGGGTGGTAAAGTTGTGCCCCCCTGCACGAAAGAAATTAATTCCGAGCACTACAAAGAGTAGGGGAATGACGTAGTATCCGATACCAAAAAGGAAATGAATTATTTCATAGAGGTATACGACATACGGTTTGTTATCTGGGCTCCCTATCCATCCCGAGCTTGCGAGTGATGCCCCAAGTAAAACAACTGAGATGATGATGAGGAAAATCCCAACGATTGAGTTGCGCGTTTCTTCACGCAACCTACTCCAGAACCCTGGCTTCTTTTCTCTTTCGTATTCTTTTGTGCTTCTCCGTGATTTTCGCATGAGTGTGTTTTTCGTTTTTCGTCGTTTGGCCATATGAAATTTGTTTCTTCTATATTATCACGCTACCCGCATCCGAGGTACGCAGCAAAACATGCTCTGCATATAAATGAGAAAAATATCTCAGCTCTAGTCTAGATGAGAAAACTGTCGCCTACTTACCCGATGTTTTGCTGCCCTCGGACGCTGCTTTGTAAGTATCCAAGGACCGTCCTTGGATACTGAAACTGAATTGAACTTCTTGTCTCTTGCTTCCTCTCGGACAAGGAGTAATATTGTCTTTAACACTGCTCTCTCGTTTGAGGTGACCGATTAATGTCCTATATTGACAGAATTTAATTTAGTGCTATTATTTAAAAGACAAATAACAGACATACTAGTGAGTATAAAAAAGACATATGTTTCAAAATAACCAAGATAAAAGACAGCAGCAAAATAACCCTCAAAGACAAGCTAATACAAGCGTGTCTCATATCTATATCGAGGAAAGAAGTCAAATATCCAAGGGACTATCTTTTGTATTTCGTAAATCAGAGAAGCTCACTACTGCACTGTATATGGTTACAGACATAATGTTTGAACGTGAGCCGATGAAATGGAAAATGCGTGAGACTGCAGTCGAACTACTTACTGGAGTTACTACTGCCATGAACGCAACGCCAGGCGAGAAAATGACTGCGCTTGGTGATGTCCTAAAGAAGATTGAACGCATTATCTCTTTTCTTGAGATTGCCAGTGCATCCCGTATGCTTTCAGAAATGAATGCTACTGTCCTTAAAAAGGAATACTCAGTACTGAAGACCTCTGTTGAATATGAATGGAGTAAAATATTTGACCGTGACAAAGGTATTTTGAACGAAGGGTATTTTAATGTCCATGAGGAAAGCAAAGGAGATATGAAACTTGTTGGTAGCGACGAAGCAAAACCTGTTGTGAAGCAGACTCCTTCTGCGAGTCTGCCTGTCCGATATATTCCACCTCTTGTTGAAAAGCAAAATGTCTTCACTGAGGACAAGCATACAGCAGTGCTCACTTCACCTACTCCTCATGCTCCCGTAACTACGCAGAGAGTGAGTGAGCGGGGAGAGCGACATGCGCCAATGCAAATTCACAAAGAGCGCATGCATGGGGTGGTGGATACAAAAGAGCAGGCAAATGAATATTCCCAGCATAGCTCAGACGACTTGCTCCCAGAGCGTGGGCGTGTTGAGTCGGGGAAGAATGATCGTCGCACTATCATTCTCGCACTCATTAAGCAGAAGCCAAATCTTGGAGTAAAGGATTTTATTAAGAGCATCCCTGACGTCAGTGAAAAGACAATTCAACGCGAACTCCTCGCCATGGTAGCTGAGGGTCTCCTCGTAAAGAAGGGGGAGCGCAGGTGGTCTACATATTCTCTTGCATAATAAAGGTATCCAAGTAAAAACAACAGCCAAAGGGTTGCCCTTAAGAATCTAGA
>JAYSWT010000094.1:0-1837 GCA_043717905.1 bacterium
GACAGGAACGAGGCACACGAGTCACGACTACGGACAGAGGAGTCGCTGAGACATTTATTTAACGACACCAACACTAGGTCCCTGTTCACTCTCTTCCAATGACCCAGTGGAGACAAGAGTGCTTCAACGCCCTAAGCAAAAGAGGTGCGGTGGATCAACGGACTACCGATCGTGTCCCGCGTGGCGTGTTTTCGCACCGCGTCGTCTCCACATTGGTGTCGGTGTTGACGGCTCACCGTTTCCACGTGGATGTCCTCGCCTCCTGCTCCCTAATGGTACCTGAAGGGAGTGTAGATGTGCATGACCCTTCATACGTTACCTCATTATAAAATGGCCGTGTATAATGCAACAGCACCTGGCTCGAGTCGTAATTTAGAATTTTGAAATGGATGTTCGTACACATTTCAATTTACTCAACATAAAAATGCTCACCAGCTTGATTCAGACATTGACGTGCCAAATAATTTGTCATTTCAGAATGGCTTACATGGCTTTTATTAAGGCACAAACACATGGGACACAAGACAAAAATATAGAGTTCACACAAGTTATTACAAATCTTTTATTTAAGAAACTTGTAGAAATAAACGTAAGTAAATTTTAAGTGGGGGGGAAGTTATGACTGACATATTCCTTTTTATAGGAAATTTTCTTCTATCGACTTGGGCCTCGTCGAATTGGCGTTTGAATCGGTATGTGAATCTATACGTTTATTGATTTTAGTATAATCTTCAATTTACTAGATTTTGCTGCCGTACTCTTCTAGTGGACGAGTTGAATTGGTTGATGACGCAGTGATATTCACGTCTGGTCCTAATATATCGGCGATTAAGCTTTGCATAACTGTGGCGTTGTTGGTTATATTGGCGGCTGTCTGTATATTCATTTCGGCGACAACACTGCCCTTCGAGAATGAGTTGAATATGATCAATATCAGCCGAAGAAATTTCGATCTTGAGAAGAACAGACGAATTCTGATAGTTAAACGATACTCGTAGTCATTATATTTTTTGGAACCTTTGACTTTATAATCGTCTTCAAATGTATCATTAAAGGAGCACGTCATCGATATGTTTGCCGTCACTTCTCCTACCCGTGGAGGTACATGGGTTGTTGATATGATCGTTGTTGCCACTGATGTGCTGCTCGTAGTTGATTCATTTGGCACTTTCTGGTGGTTTATCGCCTTGAGGATGAACTTCGTACATTTGACAAGGTCATCACTAAACTTTGTGTCATGAAAAATCTGTAACTTGTCTTTGTCAGGATGACTGTTCAGTACGAATTCACAGGAAGAAAGAAACAAACATCTCGGAGTCAGTGTGGTTTGATTGTACCACGAACAATCTCACGTGTATCATGGTCGGTAGTGTAATGTCTCCACACGTATCTCTATCGTCTTGTCTGCAGCAAGTGAACCGAGAAGTCGCTCGTGCACTTCTTCTATAACGCACGCGAGGTTCTGTGAGCGCGAAACGAATGTTGATGGGGCCGTTGGGTGCTGTGCCGAGGCGAGGAGATTTTGAGGCAGCCGTCACGTTCCCTCTCGAGCATGTTCAGTAAGTTAAGACGTCTGTGATTGTTCCACGCAGTTGCGAGCATGAACATTTCCCAAACCACAGTAGACACCTTTCTCCAGCTCTTAGCTCCCATTTGCGCATTGCGTGACGACGGCAGACTCTGTCTTTGGGTCGATATCATTGGTGTGACCGGAATCCGTCGACTCGATGTCGTGGGACACATCGGAAATGTCGGGTTGCACGTCTCCGCCATCAGCTGCATCGGAGTTTCCGTGTCCGACAGTGGCACCATGTGACGCGACCCCCGCGACGACGAG
>JAYSWT010000095.1:0-1837 GCA_043717905.1 bacterium
CTAAGGACTCATACGCATTTAACTTCCTCACCAATCTTTGGCATGATAGTGTAGTTCCAGTCAGGATGAAAGTCATTCCGTACAATATTCAGTTGTCTGACTTCCTCATCACTCACTTTCACTCCAATCGGGTAGGTGTTTGTATCCACCACAGCAGTTACTGTCAATCCTTGTGTTGTAGTAGTGTGTGAAAGTAACTCAATAATTGTTTCGAGTGATGTGAGAGGTCTTCCTCTCCAGTTGATTGATATGTAGGAAAACAGTCGATGTTCAATCTTGTTCCATTTAGATGTGGCTGGAGGGAGATGGGTTACTGTGATAGTGAGTCCTGTTTCAGTTGCAAACTGTTGCAGTTCCTTTTTCCATAGTCTATTTCTCACACCATTTGAACCACCTCCGTCAGAGGTAATGAGTAATTTCTTTTTGTTTGGATACAACTTCTTTCCAACACTATTCCACCAGCGCCTAATGGACTCCACAGCAAAGGATGCAGTATCATGGTCGACACCGACATTTACAAAGCCTGCATTGGTGAGTATGTCATATACACCATACGGAGCAGCTTTGCCATCTGAAATATTTTTGAAATCATATACATTCACCACAGTATTCTTCTTTTTCCCATACCACTCTCTACCATTATTTTTAAAATTACCAATCAGTTCTTTCTTTTTGCAATCCACCGAGATGATAGGGTCACCAACTTGTTCAAAAGTAGCACAGGTCTTTTTGATATATTGAAATTGTGCATCACGATCAGGGTGTGATACACCTTCGATGTTCTTCTTGTTTGCTTTGAGGGAGAAACCGAGAGATGTCATTACATCTCGAAGCGCTGTCCGTTTAATGGTGTGTTGTTTCTTCTCCAGGGCAAGAACGAGATGTGTCAATGATTTTGTTGTCCATTGAACAAGACTCATGGGATCTCCTTTTGGTTCTACTAATGTTTCTAAATCTTTCACCAGTGTGGTGTCTTTCTCCGTTATCTTTTTCTTTCCTCCACCTGGCTCTCGTATGTGTGTTGCATCATATGGCTGTGTTGACTCAGCTATTCCTTTTCGTATTGTTTTTCGATCAGAACCTGAGTTGGAAGCTACTATACTTTGACCTCCAAAACCTATTTTGAGTGCTTCTGTAGCAAGGTATATTCTCCACTGTTTCTCATTGAGCGTGGAATGCATCACCACGTATTGTTCTTTGGTTGTCATGGAGAGAGTATATCATATGTGAGGAAGTTAAATGCGTATGAGACCTAAGAAAAATGTCATTCCAAAAAAATCTTTGTCTGTAACAGCATGTTTTATGATTTCCCAATGATTATTTCTGCGCCTAAGTATAGTGCCAGCCAAGCCTGCGGCAAAAACTAACTCTTCACTTGCGTATCGAATGCACGTAAGTGCGATGTCAGTTGGACTCTCTTGTTGTTCCCATTGTACACCATTGTAGAACCAGATTTCACCATTGTAGCCAACTGCATAGAGTGCATCATTGTCAAGCCCATCTATAGCAATAAAACCAACAGCTTGGAGTCTTTGTGCACGCTGCACGAAAGTGTCGCCATCAATAGCCACCCATGTGTTTTCCGTCTGACGTTGATAGACTCGCCTTGCCATCCCAGCAACATATATATGATCACCTATCGATCGAATACATTTTAAGGGGTTCAGATGACTTGGAGCATCATCAGAGTTGTCTACAAATTCGGTCGCTGAGCCCGCCTCACCAGGATTTGTGAAGAGATTTATTTCTCCAGTGATACCCATCGCCAAAACGAGAGGATGGGGCTTCTCGACACAACAAACTGAGCCGACTGAAAACGAAAGAGGACGATGCGTCC
>JAYSWT010000096.1:0-11749 GCA_043717905.1 bacterium
AATCTTGGATTTTTCTTTCATAGGATTCGTAACCATCATGCGGCCTGATAACAAATACCCTGAGCTTATAAGTACGCTCGCAATCACGAGTCCGATGATGAGTGTTTTTTTATTCATAGTGCTGAAAATAATAAGTATTAAAATCGTTTTTCAAATAATTTCCCAAGGTAGGTGAGCACGATGATGCCCAGTATCGCAAGTCCTATGTTGAGGGGACTGAGCATCCGCAATGACCCGCCAAAATACACAAACAAGAATGTCCCAGGTATCATTCCAACAAAAGAACCGAGAACATATTTCTTAAATGGAATTGCCGTTATCCCGAGCATAAAATTGAGCGCATTGAACGGAAAGAGTGGGATGAGACGAAGCGCGATAACAGTAGCGAGTCCCTTATCTTTGAGCTTTTGGTCGTATTTCTCCATGCTCGGATATTTTGACCAAAATTTCTTTACCATATAATCACGAAGCACATAGCGTGCAAGCAGAAAGGCAAGCGACGCCCCTATGGTGTTGCCGATGAGCGCAACAAGCGTCCCGTAAATATTGCCAAGCAGTGACCCAGCAAGCAGTGTCAGTGGTGTGCCTGGGAACCCGAGTGGTGCACTCACCGACTTCAGTCCAATAAGGATAAGGGCACTTATAAGCGGCATCGACATGCTTTTTTGTTCGAGCGAGGAAACCCAAAAAATAACGCTGTCTTTATTGAGATAGAGTGTGAGGGAAACAGCGACTACCGATAGCGCAATAATGATTTTTTTCATGAGTACAGACAATACTACATGTAAAGCTAACTTTACACAACTTCGAGACGATTTTTACAGGAGTCCCCAGCGTCCTTCTTCGTCTTCTGGCCGTTTTGCTTTGAGATACATTACTGCAAAAAGTCCGAGCATGAAGGCAATCGGAGCGAATATATCGGGATAGAAAAGATGCTTCCCTGCTAGGGTAAGTGTTGCCCCGAGAATAATTACAGTGAGAATAAATATTCCTAGTTTCACCAATGGCCGATAAAACAAGGCGAGTGCCCCAAAACACTGCAGCCCCCCAATAAGATAGGCGGACCACGCAGGAAAACCCCACGCCACAAATTGTGCATTTTCCTTACCAAGGAGCTTAATCACTCCCGCATAGAGAAACCCTGCGGTGAGTGCACCGAGTAGCCCCCAACGGATGTATTTGTAATACTTCTCCATATCGTGATAGAGAAATTATCGCACAGCTTCAAGCACTAGTCGAGAAAGAGTCGTGCAAAACGAATTTCGTCGAATGTTGCAGCCTGTCCGAGCAAGTCTTTGACTGGCGAGAGTTTCCTTTCCATGTCGCTACCACGAAAGGCCGCGAATGCATGCAAAATAGTCTTGAGTTTTTCGTCACTAATCTCCCCGCGCATATAGCTGATATCAATAGTCTTGTCTCCTTCACGCAGTATCTCAATATGCGAGAAGACTGTACTCTTTTTTATCTCACGTAATTTCACTATCTCATCGAGTGGCATGCGAGCGAGGAGCATTTCTTTTGTTCTCATATAGGTATCGCCTTTTTTCTTTTTTTCTTCTCCGAGCTCAAGGGAGGGATCCGCCACCTCGTGCTTCTCAAGCGTACCTCCTGAGGCAGTAAGAAAGTTTTCGTGCATGTGATTGAGCTCATCAGGAGGGATGTGGGCAAAATATTCGTCAGCATCGTCTGAGCGCTGACGCATCTCGCGGTCGCGCTCAAGAACTATTGGGTGCACTTCAAATGCTCTCCTGTTCATTCCGGCAAGGTAAAGTCCCGAGAGTGCTCGCACACGTGAAAGCGCAACGTAACCTTGTCCGTATTCAAATGCTTTCGAGAGGTCCATCACCGCTGCGTCGAGAGACATTCCCTGTGACTTGTGCACGGTAATAGCCCAAGCAAGGCGAAGTGGTACCTGCGAAAGCGTCGCGAGTTTTTTGTCGCCATCTGAGACTGACCATTCTTCCGGTTCAGCTTTTATAGATTTGCCGCTCTTAGTACGCACGAGCGGGAGTCCATCGTCATCATCGAAACTCTCGACCACACCAAGTGTGCCGTTTACATAGCCTCTTTCAAAATCATTCTTAGTAAACATCACCGATGCATCAATTTTAAGACGAAGTACTTCGGGCGAAAGACAGCCACGTTTCATCTGCTCGACAACGTTCTCCTTACCACGAGTAATCATCCTGAATTCATGGACTTCTTCTTCAATCTTCTCAAGTTCTTCGTTATTCTTTCTGTCGACATCCATATTGTGGGTGTACAAGAGTGGTACATTTGTGGGCACTTCGAGCTCTCCCCCGAGTCGACGGTCTTCGAATATCTCCCCAAGTGATTCGTCGAGCTCTCCGCTGCGAATCATTGAAAGCGCTGAAAGAAAGACTTCGTCGTCTTGGCGATGTTGTTCGGTGAGATAGCAAACCAGTGGGTTCGATGCCTTCCATGCGGGTGAGGTGAATGCAAATTGCGGCATCATCCGTTGTTCGAGTCCTGCGGACTTTTCAGGAATAGGAGGCAATTGAAAGAAATCTCCGACGAACACCATTTGAATTCCTCCGAATGGCTCTTCACTACGGCGGACTCCGCGCAGTACTTTATCTACCATTCCGAGCACGATGCCATCGAGCATTGAGATTTCGTCGATGATGAGCACTTTCGTGCAGGCGACTCGACGCACAAGTGGTTCGCGGGAGGAAAGCGCATCGAGGTCATAGTCGGTGAGAAAGCGCTTGATGCCAATCCCGCTCCAAGCATGGATGGTCATCCCACCGACATGGGTGGCGGCAATACCGGTCGAGGCTGTAATAGAGGGCTCAATACTATGCTCTCGTAAATAGCGGACGTACGCAGAAACCGTATGAGTTTTGCCACTCCCCGGCTCTCCAGTGAGAAACACATTTGCCCCAGTTTTGAGTATTTCGAGCGCAGTCTCTTGTGTCATTCAACTAGGGTACGTGCTTTCTTCACTCCTCGCAACTTTATCTATTTTTCTAGGTCTAAAACGTCGTCGATTCGGATTTGTCTTACGAATTCTGGCACATGGCTGACAAGTATCATCGCCCCTTCATACTGATCAAGTGCTTTTGCAATGGCAGGTAAATGACGGAAATTGATGTGATTGGTCGGCTCATCAAGAATAAGGAGTCCCGGAACTTCTAAGACGAGGCGTGCAAATGCAACCAAACCCTTCTGCCCTTCTGACAGGCTGCCTATTTTTGCATAAATTAATTCCTTGGTGATAAGGAAGCTTGCCGCAACCGAGCGCAGCTTTTCTTCATCAACTTTGACCATGATGCCAGCGAGCGATTGATAGACGGTATCATCAAAATTGAGGGTGGAAAAATCTTGGCGATAATAACCGACACGTACCCCCTCAGTTATCTTTGCTCCCTTCGCGGTGCCATTCGCAAGCGATTCAAGCAGTGTCGATTTCCCTATCCCGTTCGGACCCTGAAGCAGCAGATGTTGTTTCTTGCGCAAGCCTATGCTTACCTTTTTCTCCTTTGGTTTGTGATCTTTTATTACCGTGAGTGATTCTATTGTTAACGCATTACCGATGAAGTCAGTTTGCGCGGGAATGACGAACGGGCGGATGGTCTTATCTTCCTTTCTCACCTCGACCACCTCTTCTTCCATATCCGCTGCCTTTTCACGCATACGTTTTGCCAAGGCACGCATGTTTCCTCCCTTGTGGGAAAACACGTTGGCTTGATCTTTGTTGCGTTGAATCTCTTTCTGCAGGAGGGCATTAGCACGATTCTCTTTCTCGATTCGTGTAGAGATATCTTTGACTACATCAGTATAGTTACCGACATACTGTTCCATCTTCTGAGTACGGACATCGAGGTAGAGCACGCCTTGGGTAAATGAATTGAGAAAGTCGGCATCGTGGGAAATGACGATGACAGTTTTTTCGTAGTTCTGGAGGAAATCGGTGAGGTGGGCGATGCCTGCCTTGTCGAGGTTATTGGTCGGCTCGTCGAGAAGGAGGAGGTCAGGGTCTTGGATAAGTGCGGAAGCAAGGAGAAGCCTCGCTTGTTGTCCTCCTGAAAAAGAGCGGATGATGCGGTCGTGTGGGGCATGAAGATTCACCACCTCGAGGACTGCATCTATTTTCGGGTCGATGTCATACACCTTCTTTGAAAAACACTTCTCGAAAAAGGCACGTACGGTGAGGTCGAGGCTGTCTTTGGGGATGACTTGGTGTGAAAGGGCTATAGAAATTCCGTTTCCGATATGGATTTTACCCGACTCGGGCTTTGCAGTTTTCGTGATGAGAGAAAACAGCGTCGATTTACCGGCGCCGTTCTGCCCCATCAGCGTCACTTTCGCACCTCGGCGCACAGTAAAATCCACCTCATGTAAGATGGGCTTTCGCGGTCCGTGTTCGAAGCTAACCTCTTCGAAACGTAATATTACTTCTCCCTGAGCCATTGAAGCCTTAGACTACCCTATTTTTAACGATCCGTGAAGTTATGTGGATTTTAGAATGCTTCAAATTTATTCGAAGACAAGGCGTGGGGAAAGTGATGAAGAAGGCGTACTCATAGTACGACGACTGAGTCGCTTGGGTCCCACAACGAAGTATTCGGGTAAATTGGAAGCGTTCTAGGGGCCGACGTCGTAACACTGCTCCGAGCCCAAAGTCGCACTCATACAATCAGGGTTCGCTCCAAAGAAAGTACCTACCGACTGGTCAACGTCATTGGCAATTACAATATTATCAGCTCGCTCAAGGGTAATTCCCAATTCGTAGCTGTTGCATACTGTCGCTCCATTACATTCTGAAAGCGCTCCTGTTGTGGGATTCACAATGACTCCATGATAAAGATAGGTCAAGTTTGTGCCTAAGGGGGGAAGTGGAGTCTTTGGTAATAATCCAGTTGCTGCAAGTATTTGTACTCCCGCGTCATCACCACTGTATCCAGCAGGTGTGGTTGATGGATATGACTGGTTAATGTCATAGTAGAGCTCGAGTGCTTTGCGAATTTGTACTACTTCTGCAACCCGCTTCGCATCTCGAGACTTGGCCCGTGAGGTCGTCATCGAGGCAAGAACCACTGCCGATAGTATGCCAATAATTGCAATGATGACTAGTAGTTCGATAAGAGTGAAACCCCTTACGGTATTTGCGGGGTAGCGCTTCGACAAAAAATTCATATATATATATTATAGGGCGCTAGAGCAAAAACACCAAGGTGCTGTCCTGTGGCATAATGGAGTTACACGATATGACTGCTTCACGCTTCCGATTTTACACCACCTCTGGCAAAGCATGGTCTGCCATGCTCGCAGCTATTGCAATTGCTGAGCATAGTATCTACCTTGAAATGTACATTTTTGAGGAGGATACTATAGGCTACGACTTCATTTCCGAACTGGAGCGGAAAGCGAAAAACGGAGTAAAAGTAATTCTCGTCCTCGACGCAGTCGGAAGCTTCAGCCTTAAAGCAACAAGCATTGACCGCTTGCGGGTAGCGGGAGCCGAAGTATTATTTTATAGCTACTGGTGGAAGAGAACCCACCGGAAACTACTTATCATCGATGACTATATGGTCTTTATTGGTGGGGTAAACATCTCGCGACACTTTGCACCGTGGAGGGACCTGCAAGTGAGATTGTCAGGGGCAAAATTTGCAAAGAATGCTTTGCTTTCGTTTCGTAAGGTGTACATGCTGCTCGGAGGAAAAGCTCCTGAGCTCGTCAATATCTCGCCATCACACACTCTCCTCCTCGCAAAACATTGGTTTATCGAACATGGCATACAACGGAAGAGCAATGCCTTGCGCACCTATTATCAGGAGCACATTAGTTCGGCTAAAAAAAACATTATCCTTGTTACCCCGTACTTCATCCCCCGTCGCTGGCTAATTGCTTGCCTACACAATGCACTCCTGCGTGGTGTAGAAGTTAAAATCATAGTTCCAAAACATACTGACCATGCATTGGTAGACCGTGTAAATTATCGCTACCTTACCTTAATTCAGAAACTTGGAGCAGTGTGCCTAGTATCCCCAACGATGAACCATGCAAAGGCGATGCTTATTGATAGCAAGTACGCTATTGTCGGTTCTCAAAATCTTGATGCACTTTCATTTGAACACAATATTGAGAGTGGGATATTTTTTGAAGACAATAACATGGTGAAAAAACTGAGCGGTATCATCTCGGATTGGGAAAAGGGAGCAAAGCCGCTCACTGATATTCCACGCTTTCGCTGGTATGACGTATTGGTTGCACTCTTGCTCCCCTTCTTCGAATCCGTCCTTTAGAACCTGTAAAATAAACTTGTCTGCTTTGCTCTCAATCCTCTAAACTGAGAATTCTTAAAATTGGTTTGTATACGAGGCGCGGGGAAAAGTTTGAAGGAGACGTACTTACTGGTACGGTGACTGAAAACTTTGGGACCTGCAACAAAGTAGACGAGCTGATTTTATGAATTCTCCCTAAAATTCATTGGACCAGCCATCTTGCATATCCACATAGCGAATACCGACTTTCTCAAGGAGCATCGCGGGAATACGCCGAGTCGCGGTCATGCGATCTGGCCTCAGCATGCCATCGTGGACAGGAAATACTACCTCGGGTGCCACCACTTTGGCATAGTCGATACACTCTTCAAGACGCATCCAAGGAGCTGCGACAGGAAGCGCGAGTGTCTTTACCTTCTTTTCGGGAACAATGAATGCATCCCCAGGGTAAAAGAACTCTTCATTAATATAGAATCCGCAATTTTCAATAAGTGGGAGGTCCGCATGTATACAGGCGTGGGCGTTGCCCATACGCTCGATGCTGACCCTCTTTCGGATACATACTTCACCCCCGACAATCAGTGTCGACGGGATATTGAGTGACAGGAGGACACTGCGCATTCCCGCGTGGGTAATAATTTCGCACTCTTTATGCTTTACTAGAATTTTTTTTATTGCCTCAGGATCAAAGTGATCGGGATGCTCATGAGTGATGAGTAGCACGTCGACGCTCGGTAAATCGGGAACGACCGCATACGCTCCGGGGTCGATAAGAATCGCCAATGTTTCCATTTTGAGATACAGACACGAGTGACCAATTTTTGTGATAATCATAGCTTCGTTAGACTTTTTTCAGAGCTTTCACTTCACGGAGCAGTTCCTCGAGGACGCGTTCTATTTTCTCGACCTTCTGGTCATCCATGGTCTCTTCGAAATCTTCTCGCTCAAATTCCTCACTCAGGTCCTCAACATTTTCTTTGATATTTTCGATATGTTCATGAATACCCTCCATGTCAGCGTTAATCTCTTCAGTGTGCTCTTGGATACTATCAACATCCTCAAGCATTTCATCAATATCTTTGGATATTTCCTCAACGTCCTCTTGGATGTCGTCAACGTCATCAGACACCTCCTCGATTTGTCTCGCCTGACGATTTACTGTCATTTGTATGAACAGCGACAAATAGATAGCTTCAAGCGACACGATAGTAGTGAGGATGAGCAAAATCTGTTCAACGGTGAAGCCAAATCGTTGCAGTCCAAATACTGCAACAAAAAAGATGGTATGTACGACCAACGAGGTAGGAGAGCCGATGTATCGAGTTGAACCAATAGCAAAACGCTCGAGTGGCGATTCTTTGCCCCCCAGCGAAAAAATATTCTTACTTCGTCTTTCGTCCTTCATCCCGTTAGAAATAGGAAGTCTGAGACTTCCGAGTGTTACATTGTAATGTTGTAGGCGTCATAAATATTGTTTTACCACAATACCCTGTTCTGTGCACAGAATTATTTCTAACGGGATTCATTTTATAATTCTAATTTTTTTCGTTGCCCCCGTCCAATTTTATTCTTTGAATCCTCTACTAGTGCGAGTTTTTCCTTTCGACTCATGCGCTTTATTGTTGCTTCTCGCTTTGTCGCAGTGCTTCGATTTAACTTTCGTTCAGTGTGGAGGAGTGCCTTCACGCCACGTGCTCGGGTATAGCGTGCACCTTTCCCTTCTTTATGTTCGGACACCCTACGCGCTACGTCAGTGGTAATCCCAGTATAGAATGAATCATCGCCACAGCGGAGTATATAGACGTAGTACATAGAGAAAGTATCCCATCTTATCCTTTGTTTGCGCAAAACTCTTGTATATTGACTTATTTAAATATAATTATATAATACTATTTTAGTGTAGCAGTTCCCTCAACAACCTATGGAGTTTTGATGAAAAACCAGTATTACGGCATTTCGCTTCGAAAGTGCGCCATTGATATCGCAATGCGCGTGTTCTCGATTGAGGATGTGGTCATGATCTACACCGACGCACGTTGGTCAGACGACGCTGAGTTCGAGCAAGTCATCGCCAAGTACTCCGCGACCTATTGGACGAACTATCCGAAAGCCGCGGGAATCGCTCGCAAGCTCCATGCCTCCGGCAAGTTCGAGCAGACACGACTCACTCGGCGGATGACCGCAAGCATCAGTGGCAACAGGCACTGGGCGTTCGCCATAAACCAGATCACCTGGACCGCCCACCCCACCCCTGTTGCTGCTTAGGACCCCGCACGAGCAAACCCTGCTCGTGCGGGTTTTGCTATATAGAAAAAATTGCTTTCTAAATACCTGGTGGCACTTCAACGACTTGCGTGTTTATCACTTCGGGGGTAGTAGGTAATTCGGGAGGAAGTACTGGGAGAACCACTTCATCTACGGGAGGTGAAGGGACTTGCTCAGGAGGAGTTGTTTCGAGTGGTGGCGCTTCTTCGGGAGCTGATGCGGGAAGAGGTGCGACTCCGCCACTTTCTGGCTCAGGTGGGGGCGGTGATGGAGGCAGTGACACTTTAACAACATCTGTATCAGCATTGCTTGTTGCAGGTAATGTTGTTGTACTTTCTGGCTCCACGATGACGACTTCCTCGGGTGTGTCGCTTGCGATGATGGTCTCTGGTAGAGGTTCGATAAGAAGTGGTGCGACAGGGAGTATCTCTGCGGGAATATAAAACTGCAGTGATAATTTCTTTATATCACTATACCCTTCTCCTGCTTGCGCGTCTGCATTTCTCCCCACAAACACAAAGTCAACAAAGCATGAGGTATTGGGAAGTGCGGTGTACCCACTTGGAAGAGTAAACAGGAGTGGTATCTCCCCTGTTGATGTCGACATCGAAGTCGAGAGGAGAAGCATGGATCCCGCATATGCAGTTGTCGTAGTTGATTCAACTTGCAGCAAACTACAGAGCGTCATGTCACCCCCCGTAATAGTAGTCGAGAGTGAGTATTGAATCGGCTCGCTATCTTGATTTGGAGTTATCACTGTGGTGATAAATCGTGAGCCACTACTCATGTCTAATTGCGAACTACCAAGAGCACGCACCGTAAACCCGAGTGGGTCAGCTTTGAGAAAATTTGCAACCGAAGTCTCAATATCAGAATAATATGAAACAGTGTTTCCCTCTGACGCAGAGCCGACAAATAGTATCGCTGGTGCCAAAAGTGCAAGTAGAGACTTAAACACCAGTACGCCACATTCCTTTTTTTCTCCACCTCTGATGTCGTACGCGCGCACGGGGGAAATCTCTTTCACCTCAATTTTTTTGGGTTGCCACTCAGTAAGGCCGATTCTCGGAATTCTGCGGGTATGTATTTCCTGCGTGAGTACTTCCTCTTTTTTTGGAAGCGCATCAAGGGAAACGATGAACTCAATTGAGTTATCATTTCCCTTCGATTCACCACCATTCTTTTTTCTCCGCAGTCTTCGTAGCTCAGACATAATCTTGCCGACCTCATCGACAATGATCGCAAAAGCGGGAAGTCCCACCAGGAGAGCGAAGCCAATCGGTTTTCGGGCAAAGTCGAGTAGGTATCCAACATACGGCATAGTAAATATAACTTTACCGCTCACTTCTTTGAGTGATGTAGGTGTCGGGTCTTCAGAATTATTCGCATCTCCCTTTGTGCGGATAGATGATCCAAACTTCGAATCGCCAATTTCAACTATCCGATGGGTTGTCGGTATCTGGGTCTTTGTGTCTTTACCAAAGGTAACGACATCGCCAACTTTATATTCTGACTCTGGTTTAATGACTACTATCCCTCCCGTACGAATCGCTGGCTCCATCGAACCTGATTTCACAATTTTCACTTTGAAATTACCCGGTATCGGCATCATCGTCCCAAGTAAAAGCAGGCCTATTGAAAGGATTCCAGCAACCAAAAGAATATTTATGGTTTTGCAGAGCTTCGTCATTGGGACGTATTAGCCGAGCTGAGTAATTTCAAACTGAAATTACAAGAACTATATTGGGTTCTTGTTATTTGTGATGATACAAGTGATTGCCTGGCCTTCAGTGAGAGTTGCTGTCCCGCCAAGAACTGCAGGGCACTGTGGGTTGCCGGTGATGTTCACGAACGTATAACCCGCCTTTCCGGTCTCAGTGATCGTATGAGGTGTGTTCGAAGTCACGGCGATTGAGTTGCCTGATGGCACTCCAACACCGTCTACTTTGAGTCCAAATGTGGTCACTGATTCTATCGTGGTCGTACCGGTTACATTCTTGATGAGCGTGATCTTCGCCGGAAGTTCAGTGTTGGTGATGGTGCACGTCTTTACTTCATTTGCACCAACAACAAGATCTCCTGCTGGGTCACAGTCTCCGGTGAATACCGCTTGGTAACCGAAGTTTCCGGATTCGCTTACATTATATGCACCGACCGGAACTGTTGTCGTTGCTCCCGAGAGTACCTGTGTCGAAACAAATCCGTCATCGAGGAAGAGACCGAAGTCCGATACAACGTTGTTTCCGCCGTTATTGTTTACTACAACTTTCTTCACGATGATCTTCCCTGTCTCCTTCGGAGGCACACAGGAGAAGTTCGGATTGTTTCTTGATTGTACCGCTCTAAAAGTGACATCTGCAGTGAGGGAGTCGGTTTGTGTCTGATTGTTCAGGGCCGAGCCGTCACAGCTGATACCACCAGTAGAATTTGCTGGTGTTCGCGCTGATGTCGAACCAAATCCGTCCTGAGTGAGTTTCGCCGGTGTGATGGTTCCAAAGCACCATGCTTTGCCGATGTAGAGCGTCTGTTCTCCTGGAACTGGCCCTGGAACACCGGTCCAGATGTTATTGGTCCCATCAGCGAGTGCAATGGTGGTCGAGCCACCAAGACCCAGTGCGCCGATTGGGCCAGCAGAAATGACGTTCTCATTTGATTCAAGCACATTGTCACCATCGTCTGCCCACCAGATGAAGTTCACGTTACTTGCGAGTTCTCCTAGTCCAGCTCCAACTGGATCAGTTCCACCGCAGGTACCATCAACCAATCCTTCAGGCTCGTTACATCCGTTCTCATTATTCGATGTGAGCTTCACGTTCGCACATAAGTACGAATCGTTGGTGTCCACATGCAGTGAGATGGTGTCTTCTCCCCTGTCTCCTGGTTTCAGATCGAGGAAATTGAAGAACTTTTGGATCGTGAGGTCCGAAAGAGTCCATGACGTACTTGTTGAGAATACGCCATTATAGTAGCTGGTGTTGTCGATCTTGAGGTCGATAGCGCCGGCTGTAAAAGTGTTACCCAGAGAAAGCTCGGTGTCAGAGAAGAACGCACCGGTTCCTCCTGCGAGCGCCGCTCCGAGAGCGAGAACTACACTTAGGCTGTACAGTATTTTTTTCATACGGTATTGCTACTGCTAATAATCTTACAAACTCACACCAGTCACCGCGACATTGTCGATATATGCATGGTTGGTCGCGTCTTGCCCGGTGAGTGTGAATCGCACTTTAATGTTT
>JAYSWT010000097.1:0-4609 GCA_043717905.1 bacterium
AGACCCAGTTGATGCAACAGATCGGATTGCACTCAAGAAATGGGAGCGGGAATATGACGACTACTGTAAGAGCAAAAAGATACTCGAGGATGGTATCAAAACACTATACAATCTAGTGTGGGGTCAATGTAGCGAAGCAATGCAACAAAAAATTGAGAGTTTACCCACATTCGAACAATTGGAAAATGACAACAACGGTATCGGATTATTATTGGCCATTAAAAATACCGCTTATGATTACCAGTCACAGAAGTACCGAATCGAATCGGTGAATGATGCATTGTACAAGTTGATGACGCTGCGTCAAGGGGCACACGCAACACCAACTCAATACTTCGAACAGTTCACCAATCAACTGGCGGTATACACACACTGTGGTGGATCAATTGAGCCTGACCCTGGGTGTTTAAATTTCATTGCAACTGAGAAGGGTTGGGATATCAACGCTATTACTGCAGATCAAAAGGCAACCGTTCGCGAGATGTCGTGGGCAAATCTTTTCATCTTTCATGCCGACCGTACTCGATACGGTAGCTTGATAACCGACTTGCAGAATAATTACCTTATGGGTAATAACAACTACCCTACTACTTTGAACAGCGCTCTGAGCCGTTTGACGCATTGGAAAGATCCACATGCTAACGGTCGCAATTCGAACAACACATCAGGAGTGTCGTTCACCAATGTTGGTAATGAAAAGGACAAACAAAAAGGCAAAGAGAGTCACAAAGACAAGGGAAAAGACAATGTTACCTGCTTCCATTGTCAACAAAAAGGACATTATGCCAACGAATGTACCAATGAGCGAGTGGAACGCAATGGCACCACTCACACTACTGTCAATGCTGACTCGTCCGGAACCGAATTGATCACCCATGGTGTCGGATCTGGTGAGTTTGACACTGATGATGATGTTGTGACTTCATTCAATTTCATGTGTCATGGTGATTTATTCACGAACACCACAACATCTATGCACATTCCATCATCTTGGATTTTATTGGATAACCAATCGACAATTGATGTCTTTTGTAATAAAAATCTACTCACCAACATCCATACCAGTGAACGAGAAATGAGTATCCATTGTAATGCCGGTGTTAAAACTACAAGAGAAGTTGGAGAGTTAAATGGTTATGGAGATGTGTGGTACCATCCTACTGGCATCGCAAATATATTATCACTATCACGAGTACGAGCGAACGGATTCTCGGTCTCATACGATAGTCTGACGAATTGTTTTATTGTGAAGAAACCAGATGGACTGGAGTTAGTGTTTGTGCAATCACCTAGAGGACTTTATTTTTACGATGCAACTACCGCAAAAACCGGAACCGTTTTTGTTACTACTGTAGCTAATAATAAATCTAAATTCTCTCATCGTGATTACCTTCGTGCCATTACAGCACGTAAACTCCTTTCTAAAATTGGTCGGCCCAGCCACCAAACATTTCTCCGAATTATTGACAGGAATCTTTTGCCCAACTGTCCTGTCACTCGTCGTGATGTGCTTAATGCTCAACTTATTTTTGGCCCGGACGTTGGATCACTCAAAGGCAAGACCGTCCGGAACTCCAGCGAAGTGATACAACCTGTTCTCAACGATCTTCCCCTTGAGCTCATGCAGCAGTATCGTGATGTCACTTTAACCGGTGACATATTTTTTGTGAACAAAATCATGTTCTTTATCACTCGGTCTCGTCATATACAATTTTCCACGGTGGAAACAATTGCGAACCGGAAACCTGAAACTATCATGACTGCATTTAAACATGCTCGTCAAATCTACCAACAACGCGGTTTCGTTATCACCCACCTATTGGTTGATGGGGAATTCGAATGCCTCCGCGGTGCCATGGCCGGTCTGTCGATCACTCTGAACACCGCATCTCATGATGAACATGTACCAGATATTGAGCGTTACATACGCACTCTCAAAGAGCGCACTCGTTGTATCTACAACACTCTTCCGTTCAAAAAAATGCCTGACCGTTTAGTAATTGAAATGGTCTGCGGCTGTAATTTCTGGCTCAATAGTTTCCCCCCGGAATCTGGAATTTCTGATGTTCTGAGTCCTCGTGCCATCGTCACTGGGTCCTCTATTGACTACACCCACCACTGTCAACTCGAATTCGGTGCGTATGTCCAAACCCATGAAGACCATGACAACTCCATGGCCACTCGCACTGTTGGTGCACTTGCCTTACGTCCCACAGGCAACGCCCAAGGGGGCTATTATTTTTTTAGTCTCAATACCGGGCGCGTTCTCAATCGCAGTCATTGGACTGAATTGCCCATGCCCCAAGACGTCATCACCCGTATTCACGCTCTTGCACGCCGCAATCCACGTGGCATGCTCTTTTCTAATCGTCACCTTGTTCCCTACGTTCTGGACGACGATTTTCCCGATGATGATGATGACTCCACTTACGTCCTTGACGATGATGTGTCTGCAGGAGTGGATGCTGATAATGAAGATGAAGACCAAGACGACTACGAAGAAGATGATGATGATAGTGATGATGAAATGTCCATCCAGGATCAAAATGAGTTGGAAAACATCCAAGACCCTATTCCTGAACATGACATCATCGAACCAGCTATCCCGGACCATAATGAAAATCTTGAAGTCGAGTTCGCGAATCAAAACGAAAATATCGAAGTCGAACTGGTCGAAAATGAAAATGATAATATCTCAGTCGCATCATCGTCTGACACAAGTGACAATGAAGAAGAAGATCAGAACGAAAACAACATCGAAATCGAAATGGATCAACAGTACGGAGCTCGATTGAGCACACACAATCTTCGTCCTAGAAAACCTCGCGATTACGGTCACCTGCACACCACTTTAGCCCACACTGCTATGACACAATACTCAGTAAAAAAAGGGTTACAGATATTTGGCGAAGCGGGCGTCGAAGCCGTGCTTCAGGAACTCAAGCAATTGCATGATCGACATGTTATAGAGCCTGTAGACCCCAACAAACTATCAAGAGAGGAGAAACACGGAGCGTTACCATATTTAATGTTTCTGAAAGAAAAACGTACCGGAAATATCAAAGGCCGTGGATGTGCTGATGGTCGAAAACAGCGTGACACACTAACAAAGGAGGAAGTTAGCTCACCAACGGTATCTATCGAATCCGTTCTTTTGTCATGTACCATTGATGCACACGAACATCGCAACGTGGCTACAGTGGATGTACCGGGTGCGTTCATGCAAGCAGACATGGATGACACCGTATACATGCGAATTGAAGGATCAATGGCAGAGTTACTTATACGGTTGGATCCTGATCACTACAACAAATTTGCTGAAACCAAGAATGGAAAAAAGGTGTTATATTTGCTTTTAAAGAAAGCACTCTATGGCACACTAAAAGCAGCTCTGTTATTTTGGAAAAAATTGTCATCAGTGCTCCAATCATGGGGTTTTGTTATTAACCCATATGATACATGTGTTGCAAACAAAATGATAAACGGTAGCCAATGCACTATTTTGTGGCACGTCGACGATTTAAAGATTTCACATGTCGACGAACACGAGGTCACGAAAGTCATCGAAATGTTGTCCGCTGAATTCGGAAAAGAATCTCCGTTAACAGTGAACCGAGGAGTGAGTCATGATTATCTCGGAATGACTCTTGATTTCTCCGAAAAAGGAAAAGTAAAAATCGACATGAGTGACTACATCAAGAATATCTTGTCGGAACTGCCTGAAGAAATGACAGGAGTGGCTCCAACACCGGCGGCCAATCATCTGTTCGATATTAACCCAGACTGTCCTAAACTGGATGCATCCAAAAAAGAATTCTTTCATCACGTCGTTGCTCAACTGCTTTTCTTGTGTAAACGTGCTAGACCAGATATTCAAACGGCAGTGGCTTTCCTATGCACTAGAGTTCAGCAACCTGACATCGATGACTACAAGAAGCTTGCACGTGTTCTGAAATATTTACGTAAGACATTATTGATGCCTCTTCGCCTTGAGGTGGATTCGCTCAAATTGGTTAAATGGTGGGTTGATGCATCCTACGGCGTACATCCTGACATGAAAAGTCATACTGGTGGTGTATTTTCTCTAGGCAAGGGTGCCATTTATGGCACGTCAACGAGACAAAAGATAAATGCCAAAAGTTCAACCGAAGCGGAGCTTGTGGGAGTAGCAGAGGTCTTGCCACAAGTTCTATGGACAAGGTATTTTTTGGAAGCCCAAGGATACACCAGTGATGATACCATTATTTATCAAGACAACAAAAGTGCAATTCTTTTGGAAGAAAACGGTAAAGCCTCTAGTAGCAAGCGGACACGTCATATCAATATTCGATACTATTTTGTTACCGATCGGATTGAACAGGAGGAAGTCCATATAATGTACTGTCCGACGAAGCAAATGATTGCCGATTTCTTCACTAAACCACTACAAGGTTCAGCTTTCACAATATTCCGAGATTTTATTATGAATGTTGATTCTGATAATCAATGTGTTGATCAGAATCACAGGAGTGTGTTGAACAATGTGTGTGACAGTAGCACGGACAATGACGGTTTTACTATGGTGAAACGTAAACAAAGAAAGCACGAATCAGTTCGAATGACCGACAAG
>JAYSWT010000098.1:0-1818 GCA_043717905.1 bacterium
AGGTTCCGGCGACTTGATGCCCCGATCCAACGGACGGCGGGTCTCGCTTAGGGTATTCACCCGATGCAACCTTCGGAGGAACTTATTGTGGATGTCTGACTTCAAGTTACCACACACCTACACTCCAAATCAAGACATGGATCTCTCACATTTGTGGTACCACCACTCTCTCTCTCGCTCCACAAACAAACACCAATTCCTTTTTCATCATCACAAACGAAACACACATATTGGAGGATTTTCGGCACACGACACGCTTTCACCACCCGATAGACCATATTTCATATCACACCCTCGCCGCTCCGCGCTTTCCGGTGGGGGCTATTTGTGGTGACCTCCGATCACGTTTCTACCCCTCCCCTCATCCTTCAGCATGCAAGACGATGCACATCGGTGACTGCGTAACTACTGCCACGAGAGGTTCAACGAGAAGACGAACAGGATTTTCTGGCGAACATTTGGCGACAAGCATGACAAACTGAGACACCTAAGGGTCGAGAGGTTCAAGAGAGACTGGAGATTTATATATTAATTAACGGTGACATACACGACACGATGAGTTTAATCAGTATCGGCGAGCTATACCAATTGCCTGTACAAGATGCCGAGGCACTCGTCAACCGGATGATAATCATTGAGAGACTCCATGACCGACCATCAAATGTAATTGAACGTGCTCAAAGAAATTCGTCGAGATCAGAGCGCAACAATTATGACGAGACTTCCGATCCAGCTACAAAAGTCTCTTAACGATAAACCAACTCCTCCGTGGATCTATCCTAATCGTAAAACTAAATCAGCTTTTAAACCTAGGGCACCAAAGAAATCAGCACTCATACCTCGCAAGTCTGATAAGAGTATTCCTTCGAACGTCCGATGACGACAACATCTTTTCAAGCAATTTACTGGAAAAAAATGAATATAGTAAATCGATCATTAAAAAAATCAATACTTATATTCATGGCCTCCATTCTGATTTGAGCATGCCTGAAAATCGAATGACAAGCATGAGGCTATATAAGGAAATACGACAGACATCTCACCCAATTTTCGAACTCCCGACGTCAAAGATGATTCCACAAAACGTAAGAATAACGTACACAGCATCTCTCCCTCGTTATTTTACCTGTCACAAATACGACTTTGTGATGACCGAAGACGAACATCATTCACCGGATCTTGCAATATCCTGCCCGAAGCTGATGAAAGACCACCCGATGGAGACCTATGATGACTTGGTGGGAGATTGTTTTGTTTGCCGTGTCCTTTTTGGTATCGTCGCTTGTGATGTCGAGCACATTGCTGTCGTGTGCATTGACCATGGTTTGAACAGGTACGTTAGCCAAGAGTTCGTCTTAATAGTCTACATCATATTGAACCTGTACTTGGGACCACTACACCTATTATGTCAAATAGGCATTATGTTTAATTTAGAGGATACGCGTGAAGGGTTACACATATTCGCTTCAGTCCATTTCCTATTTTCATAGATTTTTTCAGAGTTAACGCTCACCGTCATCGAGGCTGATGATAAAGACTTCTTTCTTAGTGTTATTGGAAGATGTCTTAACGCAGTATTGCAATTTTGTTTGTTTAAATAACTTCTGGGTGAGGAACATTTTAAAAATGCCCAGGGGGGGGTCAAATTGACACACGTGCAATATTTAATCAAAAGCCACGTCAGATTACGCATATTTTATACTTATAGTATCAAATTAAAGTGCACATTGGTTTCTTGTTTTAATGAAATGCGCAAAAACACATTGACATCTTTCAGCCCTCCCCCTTTTACTCACTTGTTCTCCGCAACTTTAGTTC
>JAYSWT010000099.1:0-1816 GCA_043717905.1 bacterium
CTTGGACTCGTTATAAATGTCCCTATTTAAATTCGAAATTTCTTTATTGCCTGACCTATAGCCTTGAGGGCAAATGTTAATTAATACGTCCCCTGAGACCACGACTCTGGGATAGAGCGTGTAGTCGGGCTCAGATTTTAGGGGTGGAGACGGCGGGAAGGGAGGGCCATAACAAATATCGGTCTCAACAATGCTGTATTTATCATGGTTAACAATGTTCATAGTCTCACCCGCGTCCGACCACAGTCTGCAGACTTCCCGAAGATTTTCTAGCAGCGATCCACCCATAATGGCGACAAAAGGGGCTGCAGATAAGAAGTATAAGGCTCGAAAAGACTGGCGACTTTTGGGCAGCGCTCCGTCTACCATCCATTGTAGGACTGCTGGCTGAATGGAACAGATTGAGGTTACTTGGACCACTGAGGCTGTGTAGACCGGAGAACGATCAGAGAAGATGCAGAACGTAGACTGTAGATCATTCTTGAGCCAAATTTTGGGCAGCGATCCGTTAGCCACCTCCACAATCACTCTGGGTACCGAAATAATAGGCTGCGGTTCTTCATTGAAATGCTGGAACACCGTCCGCCAAAATTCGGGCAGCGTTCCGCCCGCAATTGTGAAAGAAAGTGACCAGAGCCCTCTCAAACTTGATGATACGTGCCTCCGAAAATCGGGCAGCGTTCGGCCTGTCTCGAAGAAATCTGATGATGAGGCCTCTTTGATATACCACCGAGAGAGTAAGGAATTCTGAGGTACACTGAACACGCCAGACCGATCCCGCTGAAAATCGGGCAGCGATTCACCCGACTTTTCCATCCTTTTGACCGGTACTGTAGCCTCTTCTTCGTTCACCGATACTTCATACTTCTCTCTCGCGGGCCGCCCCATCCGCACTAACCGCCACTCGACCATCCCCGGCCCTTCCGCAAACATTCTCACAATCAATGCGGCCATCGCCGACTTTAGAATAATCTTTAATACATCATCTGCGGCCATCGCCGACTTTATTTTTGTTTCGATCGTCCTTATCTTCGTGATCCGCACAATGATCATCATCTCTTTCACAATCTTGCACACAATCCTCTTCGTTACTTCTACTGTTGTCGTATCCCGCCCTTCAACAATCATCGCATCCTTCTGAGTATTGTTCACGGCCATCTTGTGAGTTTTGTTCATCTTCAAATATTCTTCGGTTACACCCCGAAACAGGTGTAACCACGCTCTGCTACCAATGGATAATTGCTTTCTATATTCGTCCTTGCGACAATATGATAATTCTATCGCGGAGCAAACGCTACCAAACTCTCCCGAAGATTTAAATTTTTTATCAGTGTACATAACTCGGAATCACCACCACTGATAACAACGTATGTCAATCAGCCAAAAACAATTATTTTTGTATAACGTCAGCTACGTTAATTACGCCTTTTAATTTTCACAATTTGAATCGCAACTTTCTTCTTTCGGTCTAAACGCAACACCGGAGACAAATCATCTTACAAAATCTTTATTCACTCCCAATCTTTAAATTCACGAACTCTATTTTATTTTTTAACTTCACACAGCCAGCGTCAGTACTTAAATTTCGTACAAAAAAATTATGACGTCATCTTCTCAGTCAAGTTCACATTTATAGCGTCCATTCTCATTAGTTGAGTCACCAAATCGAACTGTTTCGAATGCCGCTCTCATCCATACACACTCTGACTCACGATGGTGAGCAGGCATGCAGATAACTTGCACCGCTGTCATAACAACGCGTCACTCCATGAAAGACTCTCGCAGATGTAGCTGATTTGCTGTTCACTCACTTGGT
>JAYSWT010000100.1:0-4598 GCA_043717905.1 bacterium
TACATACAACATAATAATTACCTTCCTTTACCTCTTGCTGTTATACTGTCGCCTTGCAGACGCAGTGATAGTGACGAGGGAAAGTGAATACTTTCAACATAATTACAATAGAAAGTATTATAGAAACAAAATGTCATCTGAAGAGAAACCAGATGTTACACGTACTGGTGGTGGTAAACCACATGTAAACAAAGGTCATGACAAAGGGAAACATCGCAAGTACATCGCGCCAAAGGCACCAAAGTTTGAAGGTCACCATGAAGCCTTGAAAGGTTTCGTGTACGACATTACAAGGGAACGACAGGCGGATCAATTCGTGAAGACAACCAAGGAGATTGCAGACTACTTTGCTAGGAGTTATAAGCATGCTGGGGATATGCGTAATGCAATCCTAACACTTGAAATACCAAACATTCCAGATGTAGCGCAACCGAAGGATGCCACGGACGTTTTTGCTTTTCATATTTGGAAAGAAGACCGGAAAAGTCGAGAAGATAAGATGCAACGTACCACTGAACACAACAAGACCCTCTATGCAATCGTATGGTCCCAGTGTAGTGATGCAATGCGCGAACGAGTTAGTGCAACAGAAGACTATGCTACTATTAGTGACGTGAGTGACGGCCTAGCCCTATTGCGGAACATCAAGTCGGTAGCATATGATTTTTTGGAAAGCACATATCGCATTGTGTCGATTGAAAGCGCTCTCATAAGTTTTGTAACTTTTAAGCAAGGTCCCAATATGACTGTCACCGACTACTATGATCAATTTAATAATTGTCATGAAGTGTACGTTCATAACGGCGGTCATAATCAAGCAAGTCCTGGCACTCTTCAGCTGTTGGCTAACCAGCAGGATCCAAAGGTAACCGTTCAAAGCCTAACTGATGCACAAAAGCTTCAGGCAAAGGAAATGGAACTGGCTGTGCTTTTCATAGAGAATTCGGATAAGCTACGTTTTGGATCTCTCAAGGTATCCTTGCACAATGAGATTCTGAGTGGGATTAACAAATATCCAAACACCATGACTGAAGCCTACAATCTTCTCACGCATTGGAAGGATGCACGCGAGTCAACATGCCCAAATTACTCTAATGATGGGGTTGCTTTTACCACGTCCGGAGACATAAATGAAGCAATTGACGATGACATCGCATTGGTTACCGCAGGCGACTCGAACGGGAATACCAAACGGAAAAACAATCGACGTCGTGGAAAGAAAGAGAGTTCTGATGGGACGGGTGATGTGAAGGCTGAACCCAAAGACAGTGCAACCGTCGTAGAAAGCAAAAATAACAGTAATG
Organism: bacterium; assembly: GCA_043717905.1. Lineage (GTDB taxonomy): Bacteria > Patescibacteriota > Minisyncoccia > Phycocordibacterales > UBA6899 > MHLP01. The sequence goes on from JAYSWT010000100.1 coordinate 1,305, forward strand.
CTAGTAAGCAAACCAGTGAATCTTACTCTGCTACTAGTTGTACCACCATTGGGGGTTGGACTTTCAATATGACTGGTAGTTTCATTCCACCATCCTGGGTACTCCTCGATAATCAATCGACTGTTGATGTGTTTTGTAATGGGATGTTGCTGTCCAACATACGTGAAAGTGATATCAGCATGGTTATCTATTGCAACGCCGGCAAGGTCACAACCAGCAGGGTTGGAGATTTACCTGGTTACGGAACAGTCTGGTACTGTGAAGATGGTATTGCAAATATTTTTTCAATGGCAAATGTGCGTCGTAAAGGACATTCCGTCACGTACAATCCATCTCAAAACACATTCACTATTGTCAAGACAGATGGCAAGCGCATTCATTTTAGTCAATCTGACCGAGGTCTCTACTACCATGACACAAGCATTGCAGCATCCAACTCTGAAACCGTGCTCATCAACACCGTTGCAAGCAACATGGCCAAATATTCACGACGTGACGTTGCCCGTGCCACCGAAGCACATAAACTTTTAAAAATCCTTGGTCGACCAAGTCATCAACAATTTCTTGAGATTCTTGACCAAAATCAGTTACCCAATTGTCCTGTCACCCGACGTGATGCCATCATTGCTGAGTCCATCTTTGGCCCCGATGTTGGCTCCTTAAAGGGAAAAACAGTTCATCGACCAGCTGTTCCAGTAGCTGTGGCTCTCAACGATCTTCCGTTAGAAATTATGTTACAATACCAACAAGTAACGCTATGTGCCGATATTATGTTTGTGAACAAGATGGCATTCTTTGCTACCATCTCCCGTCACATTCACTTCGGAACTGTTGAACTCATCGGAAATCGCAAAATGGACACGGTTTTAAAATCTATTACATCTGTTGTTAATATCTACAAACAACGTGGATTTACCATTAGTCATCTCCTTTTAGATGGAGAATTTCAACCACTTCGTGGTGCTCTTGCTGGTCTTAATATCCAACTCAATGTCGTTGCTAATGACGAACATGTCCCGGAAGCTGAGCGTTATATTCGCACTTTAAAAGACCGCACCCGAAGCATCTACCAATCCCTCCCATTCACCACAATGCCACCACGCTTGATCACCGAAATGATTTATGCCAGCAATTTCTGGCTCAACTCTTTCCCCCACAAGCATGGAATCTCCAATGTTCTCAGCCCGCGTACCATTGTCACCGGCTCCCGCATTGATTTCAATCGCCATTGCTGTCTTGAATTTGGGACATACGTGCAAACCCACGAGGAACATGATAATACATTGGCTGCTCGTACCACTGATGCTCTTGCTCTCCGACCAACCGGAAACATTCAAGGCGGGTGGTTCTTTTATAGTCTCTCTACTGGTCGTGTACTCAACCGCAACCGCTGGACTGAAGTTCCAATGCCAACTACAGTGATCACTCATGTTCGGAATCTTGCTCGTCGTGCCCGTGCTGCACGTAATGATCTCGCCTTTCTCAACCGTCACGGCAATCCATTTGATAATGATGATGCCGACTCTGATGATGATAGTTCATTTCACCCTGACACCGATGATGATGCCTCCTCTGTTGGCTCCATTGCTCAGGATCCTCTTGAAGGAGTGGTACCACCACTAGATGCTGATGGTGCATACGTTGATGAGGATGATCAAGAGAATCAAAACAACAATGAAGGCAATCCAGATATGAATGTATTGGTCCCTCATGCAGACCCAGGAGTGGATAACGGTGCAGAACCAGGAGTGAATGATGAAGCAGACCCAGTAGTAGCTGCTGATATTGAAGCAGTAATAGACATGCCAGATGAAGATCAAAATGTTATACAGCCAGGAGTGGATGACAATGAAAATGTCGGACAGCCTGGAGTGGATGAGGCAAATAATATTGCAGATCCAGGAGTGGCTGACATGAATGTTCCCACAATCGAAGAGGAAATGGATCAAAAATACGGCCATCGTAATAGTGAATACAATCTTCGCCCACGTCGTGCACCCGAATATGGCCATCTGCATGCAACAAGTCAACACATTGTAATGACACAGCACTCAGTAACAAAAGGTCTTAAATTATTTGGTTCTGCCGGTATCGATGCTGTAACACAGGAATTAAAACAGTTGCATGAGCGACAGGTAATCATTCCGGTAAACTGCAAAACAATGACACGTGAAGAGAAACAGCAGGCGCTTCAGTACCTTATGTTCTTAAAAGAAAAACGTTGCGGAAAAATCAAGGGTCGGGGCTGTGCTGACGGGCGTAAACAACGTCTATACATGTCAAAGGATGAAACCAGTTCTCCAACTGTCTCCATCGAATCTGTCTTACTATCATGTGTCATTGATGCTGATGAACGTCGAGATGTGGCCACAGTTGACATTCCTGGGGCTTTTCTCCAGGCAGATATGGACGACATTGTCTACATGAGAATTGATGGAAAAATGGCAGAGCTGTTAATTGAGTTAGATCCAGACACTTACAAACCATTTGCAGAAACTTTCAGTGGAAAAATCGTTCTATACGTACAACTCAAAAAGGCACTTTACGGAACGTTGAAGGCAGCATTGTTGTTCTGGGAAAAATTGTCCAGCATTTTGAAATCGTGGGGCTTTGAAATAAACCCGTATGACTCATGTGTTGCTAACAAGGAAATTGATGGAAGCCAGTGTACCATTCTTTGGCATGTAGACGATTTAAAAATCTCTCATGTGAACTCAGGAGTGGTCAGTGATGTTATTGAAAAACTATCGGCTGAATTTGGAAAGGAAGCACCGCTGACAATTCGTCGCGGAAAAATGCATGACTACCTAGGCATGACTTTTGATTATAAAACAGACGGAAAAGTTAAGATTGTGATGACAGACTATATTGAAAAAATATTACTTGGCTTACCTGATGATATGAAGGGTACATCACCGACACCTGCTGCAAATCATTTATTCACAGTCAACGAAAAAGATCCAGTACTTTTAAATGAGAGCGAAGCAGAATTTTTCCATCACACGGTTGCACAATTACTTTTTCTCTGCAAACGGGCACGACCAGACATTCAAACTGCTGTGTCGTTTTTGTGCACACGAGTTCAACAACCGGATTGTGACGATTATAAAAAACTGGCACGTGTGCTCAAATACCTCCGTGGAACGTTGGACATGCCTCTTACACTCGAAGCCTCTGACACTAGAATCATGCGTTGGTGGGTGGATGCATCTTACGGCGTTCATCCTGACATGAAAAGCCATACCGGTGGTGTTTTTAGCCTTGGTAAAGGAGCCGTCTACGCAACTTCGACAC